>NZ_JAWPOH010000004.1:0-86362 GCF_037671525.1 Methylobacter svalbardensis | reverse complement strand
GACGCCAAGGGCGTCATCCAGATCTTCAACGTCGGCGCGGAACGCATGCTGGGCTACACGGCCGCCGACGTGATGAACAAGATCACCCCGGCCGACATTTCCGATCCGCAGGAAGTGATCGCGCGCGCCAAGGCGTTGAGCGTCGAGCTCGGAACCCCGATTGAGCCAGGCTTCGAGGCCTTGGTGTTCAAGGCCTCACGCGGGATCGAGGACATCTACGAGCTGACCTACATCCGCAAGGACGGCAGCCGCTTCCCGGCGGTGGTGTCGGTCACCGCCCTGCGCGACGATCAAAACGCCATCATCGGCTACCTGCTGATCGGCACTGACAACACCGCGCGCAAGCAGGCGGAAGAAGCGCTGCTCAAGGCGGGCGCTTTGCAAAACGCGATTTTCAACAGCGCCAACTTCTCGAGCATCGCCACCGACGCCAAGGGCGTCATCCAGATCTTCAACGTCGGCGCGGAACGCATGCTGGGCTACACGGCCGCCGACGTGATGAACAAGATCACCCCGGCCGACATTTCCGATCCGCAGGAAGTGATCGCGCGCGCCAAGGCGTTGAGCGTCGAGCTCGGAACCCCGATTGAGCCAGGCTTCGAGGCCTTGGTGTTCAAGGCCTCACGCGGGATCGAGGACATCTACGAGCTGACCTACATCCGCAAGGACGGCAGCCGCTTCCCGGCGGTGGTGTCGGTCACCGCCCTGCGCGACGATCAAAACGCCATCATCGGCTACCTGCTGATCGGCACCGACAACACCGCGCGCAAGCAGGTGGAAGAGAAACTGCGGTGGACCGAGGAAAGCTTTCGCTTGATGGTAGAGAGTGTGACCGACTACGCCATCGTGATGCTGGATCCGGAGGGGCGCGTGGTGAGCTGGAATGCCGGTGCGGAAAGAATCCATGGCTACTCTACGGAAGATATAGTCGGCTGGCACTTCTCGCGGTTTTATCTTGAGGAAGATGTCATCAACGGCAAGTCCCAGCGCGACTTGGAGGCGGTGATAGCCAACAGCCGCTTCGAGGACGAAGGCTGGCGGGTGCGCAAGGATGGATCAAGCTTCTGGGCCAACGTGGTGTACACGGCGATTCGAGATCAACTAGGCAATCTGCGCGGTTTCGCCAAATTAACCCGCGACCTGACCGAACGCATGCAGGTTGAAGCCACGCTGATCGACGCCAAGTCAACAGCGGAAAAAGCCAATCTGGCGAAATCGGATTTCCTGTCCAGCATGAGCCATGAACTGCGCAGCCCGCTCAATGCGATCCTTGGCTTCGCCCAGTTGATGGAGTCCGATTCCCCGCCGCCAACGCCCTCGCAAAAGGCCAGCATTAAGCAGATTCTTCAGGGCGGCTGGTATCTGCTCGAGCTGATTAACGAAATCCTCGATCTCGCGGTGATTGAGTCCGGCAGACTGTCGCTGTCGCTTGAACCGGTGTCGCTGGCCGAAGTCATGCTTGAATGCCAGGCTATGATCGAACCGCAGGCGAAAAAACGAGGCATCCAGATGACCTTTCCCCAGTTCAACATCCCTTACTTTGTCAATGCCGATCGGACCCGGGTCAAGCAGGTTCTCATTAACCTGCTTTCCAATGCGATCAAATACAACCAGGCAGGAGGATCGGTCGTCGTGACTTGCACCGCAAGCGCTCCGGAGCGTATTCGCATTAGCGTCACCGATACCGGTGCGGGTTTGCCTGCGGAAAAGCTGGCGCAACTGTTCCAGCCGTTCAATCGTCTCGGCCAGGAAACCAGTGTCGAGGAAGGCACTGGCATCGGCCTGGTGGTGACCAAGCGACTGGTCGAACTGATGGGGGGCATAATCGGCGTGGAAAGTACCATCGGAGTGGGGAGTGTGTTCTGGTTCGAATTAAGCGTGGCCGCCCCGCCACAAATTGTGGCTGGCGCCGCCGAATTCACATCAGTTGCCCAAGCGCAAGATCACAACGGCGCACCATTACGTATGCTGCTCTATGTAGAGGATAACCAAGCCAACCTGATGCTGATCGAGCAATTGATTGCGCGCCGCCCCGATATGCGCCTGTTGAGTGCAGCGGACGCATATCTCGGCATCGAAATGGCGCGTGCGTTTCAGCCGGTGGTGATCCTTATGGACATCAATCTGCCTGGCATCAGCGGTATCGAAGCGCTGATGATATTGCGCGAAGATTCGGTAACGGCGCACATTCCCGTGGTGGCCCTCAGTGCCAATGCAATACCGCGTAATATCGAGAAGGGGCTGGAGGCGGGATTCTTCCGCTATCTCACCAAACCAATCAAGGTCAATGAGTTCCTGAACACGCTGGATGAAGCGCTGGAGTTCGCAGAAAAAGGAACCAGTCAGTGCAAATAAAGGAGTACGAATAATTATGACCAGTGCGTCCGACATTTTTAACGCCAGCATCCTGATTGTTGATGATAAGGAAGCCAATGTGCTTCTGCTCGAGCGTATACTGCACGATGCCGGCTATACTTCCATCACGTCTACGATGGATTCGCTTACAGTTTGTGAGCTCTATCGCAAAAACCGTTACGACCTGATCCTGCTCGATCTGCAGATGCCTGTAATGGATGGATTTCAGGTGATGGAAGGATTGAAGGAAATCGAACTGGATGGCTACCTTCCGGTCCTGGTGATCACTGCCGAACCGAATCACAAATTGCGCGCGCTGCAACTCGGTGCAAGAGATTTCATCAGCAAGCCGTTTGATCGGGTTGAAGTGCTGACGCGCCTTCACAACATGCTGGAAGTCCGTCTGTTGCACACTAAATCGAAGCACCACAGCCTGATACTGGAGCAGACGGTGCAGGAGCTACGCAAAGCAGAGTCTGGATTGCACGCTACTGAAGTGGCGTTGTCCGAAGAGAAGGCTGCACTCGACGATCACGTACTTCAATTGCAGCAGGCGAACGAACATCTGGTTGTCGCTACTATTGAAGCACTCACCTTGGCCGAAGAAATCGAAAAAGCTAAAGTTCAGATGGTCCATTTGGCCCAACACGATGCCCTCACCGATTTGCCAAACCGTCTCCTGCTGAACGACCGGCTTGCCCAGGCAACTGCGCTGGCGGACCGTCATGGCAAGCAACTCGCGGTGATGTTTCTGGATCTGGACCGCTTTAAACTCATTAACGACTCGCTGGGGCATACGGTTGGCGATCAACTGCTGCAGTCGGTAGCGGAACGCTTAATGGCTGGTGTACGTAACTCGGACACTGTATGCCGTCAGGGTGGGGACGAATTCGTAATACTGCTTGCCGACGTCGAGCACGCAGAAGATGCAGCGCTCAGTGCACAAAAAATACTCGATGCGCTAACTGTTCCACACCTCATCGATCAGCTTGAGCTTCACGTCTCAGTGAGCATCGGCATCAGCATCTATCCTGATGATGGTCAGGATGCGGATACCCTGATCAAAAATGCGGACACTGCGATGTACCACGCCAAGGAAAGCGGACGCAATAATTACCAGTTTTTCGAGCAGGACATGAACGTATTGGCTGTCGAGCGACACTTCATCGAGAGTGGGCTGCGCCTCGCCCTGGAACGGCAGGAATTCATACTGCATTACCAGCCGAAGATCAATCTTGAAACCGGAACCATTTCTGGCGTTGAGGCACTCGTACGCTGGCAGCATCCACTTCGCGGACTGATCATGCCTGAGCAGTTTGTCTGGATCGCCGAAGACTGCGGCCTTATCGTACTCCTTGGCACGTGGGTGCTGAGCGAAGCCTGTCGACAAGCCCAGGCCTGGCAGGATGCTGGCTTGCCGCCCGTACCGGTGGCGGTCAATATCTCCGCCGTGCAGTTCAGGCACAAGGATTTTCTGGGAAGCCTGACGGGTATCCTGAAAGATACCGGTCTGGCGCCGAGCTATCTCGAACTTGAGCTGACTGAAAGTGTGCTCATGCATGATGCAGATTCAACTGCCTCTGTACTCGAGGCGCTCAAAGCCTTAGGTTTGCGGCTTGCCATTGATGACTTCGGTACCGGTTATTCCAGCTTGAGTTATCTAAAACGTTTCCCGATTGACACCCTGAAGATAGACCAGTCGTTCATGCGTGATATCACGCACGCCACGACCGATTCGGACGATGCCTCGATCGTAGCCGCAGTCGTCAGCATGGGAAAAAGCCTCAATCAGCGCGTCATTGCCGAGGGTGTGGAAACACGCGAACAACTGGCATTCCTGCAGGCCCAGGGTTGTGGCGAAGGGCAGGGCTTTTATTTTAGTCAGCCGTTGTCTTCAGAGGAGTTGGTCGAGTTGCTACGGACAGGTATATCATCGGCCATTCTGAGTTGATGCCGGATTGATTACTTGTTGAGCAGGATCTCGGCCCGCAATATCTTCGAGGCCACGAAAGACTGTACGTATTACACCGCGTCTGATCTATGATCTTGTCCCGATTTCACGGACACTCCACTAAGCGACTTTTTTGGATTCAAAAGCTTCCGGGCTGATATAGCCTGATTTGTAGTGAAGCCTTTTCCGATTGCAATACACTCCAATACTTATACCGGGTTTTTAGTGGATTAAGCCGAGAGTATGTTGTACGGTGACAAGCTGTGAGGTCTTAAATCCAGTGTTAATAGGCATCTTTCACCCAGGAACGGCTTATGAATGACGCAATAGAACAGGAAGCCAACTTTTCCGGCAGGGTTAAATCGGTTAAAGGCAGTATCGTCGATGTGTCTTTTGTGACTGCATTGCCGGGTATCAATCAAATGCTGCTGGCTGGCGCTGGGCGGAATATCGTCCTCGAAGTTGCAGGGCATTTGACGGCGACTGACGTTCGTTGTATCGCTTTTCACTCTACCGAAGGCCTGGAGCGTGGCGCTCCGGTTGTCGGTTCCGGCGACTTTATTTCGGTGCCGGTCGGTGATGCGGTATTGGGTCGGATGATCAATGTGTTCGGTCAGGCTATCGATGGAAAACCGGCGATAGCCGCCGAGCAAACGCGCTCCATTTACCAGCAACCGTTGCCGTTGGCACAGCGTAGCGCCAGTTCCGAGCTGTTCGAAACCGGCATTAAAATCATCGATCTGCTTGTGCCGCTGGAACGGGGCGGCAAGGCCGGACTGTTTGGCGGCGCGGGAGTGGGCAAGACGGTGATTATTACCGAGCTGATCCATAACATGGCCGGTCATTACCGGGGCATCAGTGTTTTTTGCGGTATCGGCGAGCGTTGCCGGGAAGCCGAAGAGCTTTATCGAACCATGGATGAAGCCGGGGTGCTGAAAGATTCGACGCTGATTTTCGGCCAGATGAACGAGCCGCCCGGGGTGCGTTTTCGTGTCGGTCATGCCGCTTTGTCGGTCGCCGAATATTTCCGTGATGAATCCCGGCGCGATGTGCTGTTGCTGATTGACAATATTTTTCGCTTTATTCAGGCGGGCGCTGAGGTCTCGGGACTGATGGGCAGGATTCCGTCACGGGTGGGTTATCAGCCGACTTTAGCCACCGAACTTGCGGAACTGGAAGAGCGTATCTGCAATACGGTCAGCGGCAGTATGACCTCGATTCAGGCGGTTTACGTGCCCGCCGATGATTTTACCGATCCTGCCGCCACTCATGTTTTCGGTCATCTTTCCGCGTCCATCGTATTGTCCCGCAAGCGCGCCGGGCAGGGCTTTTATCCGGCAGTCGATCCGTTGGCTTCGCGTTCCAAAATGCTGAATGCATCGATAGTCGGGGAGCGGCACTATAAGCTTGCGGTTGAGGTGCGCCGGGTATTGGCCGAATATGACGAGTTGCAGGATATTATCGCGATGCTGGGTTTGGAAGAGCTCAGCGAAAATGATCGCGCCACCGTTAATCGGGCGCGGCGACTGGAGCGTTTTCTGACTCAGCCATTTGCCACGACCGAACATTTTACCGGTCGCAAGGGGAGTTTAGTCAGTTTGGCCGACACGCTGGACGGTTGCGAGCGGATTTTGAATGACGAATTTTCCGATGTGCCCGAACAGGCTTTGTATATGATCAGCCATATTGATGAGGTCAAACGATGAGGTTAAAACTGCTGCTGCCCAGTCAGGTTCTGCTCGACGAACCGGTGCAAAAAATAATCGCCAAAGCCCGGAACGGTTCGTTTTGTCTGGAGCCGCGTCATATTGATTTTGTCGCCGCGCTGGTTCCGGGGGTATTAACTTATGTATCCGAAACCGGTCAGGAGGTTTTTATTGCTATCGATGAAGGAACGCTGGTTAAATGTGGGCATAGAGTGCTTATTTCTACTTATAATGCGGTGATGGGCGATAATCTGGAGACACTCAGAGACACGGTGGAACAACGCTACCTGCAACTGGATGAGGCCGAACGCACTGCACGCTGTGCGTTGGCCAGACTGGAAGCCGGTGTGGTGCGCCGCTTTACGCAAATGCAAGGATAAATGCTGATGAAGGAATCCAAACATAAAACTGAATTTACCGAATCGCTTGATCAGCAAGTCAAACGAAAGCTCAAGGCGCGCGAGCAAAAATCCCATCATGTCTGGTTTGGACTGGGGATGTTCGGCCTAATCGGCTGGTCGATAACCATCCCCACGGTAGCCGGCATTGCATTAGGCTTATGGATGGACAAGCGCTGGCCGGGGCAGGTGTCATGGACGCTGACGATGATGCTGGTCGGCGTGGTCTTGGGTTGCATGAATGCCTGGCGCTGGATAGGCGAAGAGAGTCGCGATGATTGACGGTTTATGGGCTATTGGTGTTTTGGTTTGGGGAGCGCTATTGGGGTTGATGTATTTCGGCGGACTCTGGTTAACCTTGCGTCGGCTGACGGAAATCAAGCGCCAGACCATTTGGGTGCTGGGCAGTTTGGTCATTCGTAATGTGCTGGCGGTTATCGGTTTTTTTCCGGTAGTCAAGCAGGGCTGGCAATATGCGTTAATTTGTCTGGCGGGGTTTATTCTGGTTCGATTTATATTGGTGCGATGCATTTCGCCGGAGCCGCGTTAGCCACTACTGGCGGTGGAGTGCAGGCATCCCGTGCAAAGCTTGCACTCCATGTTATCGGTGCTTATTGGTTAGTGTGCAATTTGGCAGTATAGAACGATAAGGTTCAAAGCCAACTTTATGATTTAATAAGGCCTGAGCAGTGACTAAAAATCTTGTAAAGGCGAGGGTTTACCATGCTGAATAATCCGGATCAGATCATTTTATGGCAATACGATGTCATTAAAATCAATGCGACGCTGGCATTTACCTGGGCGGTGATGGCGCTCCTGGTTGGCGGCAGTTATTTGATTACCCGCCGGTTATCGGTAGACGCGCCGATCTCACGGTTTCAGAATCTGCTGGAAGTTATTGTTGTCGAGGCTAACAAGCAAATTCGTGAACTCAGTCAGCAGCAACCGGAACGCTATCTTCCGTTGATCGGCACCCTGTTCTTGTTTATTTTTGTATCCAATGTGTTGGCTGTCGTGCCCGGCTTCATGCCGCCGACCGGATCGCTATCGACCACTACCGCACTGGCATTGACTGTTTTTATTGCGGTGCCGGTTTACGGCATCTATCGGGTCGGTTTATGGCGTTACCTTAAACAGTATTGTCAGCCGAATGTGTTCATGCTGCCGTTTAACATTATCGGTGAATTGTCCCGTACCTTGGCTTTGGCGGTGAGGCTTTACGGCAATATTATGAGCGGCACCGTGGTCGCCGGTATTTTGCTCGGTATTACACCGTTGTTTTTTCCGATTGCGATGCAAGTGCTCGGATTGCTGACCGGAACCATTCAGGCCTATATATTTTCAATATTGGCTATGGTTTATATCGCATCGGCAACGCCTAAAAGTGCGCGAAATCTTTAATGGCATTGTCCCCCATTATTTAATTTAAGGAGTACAACATGACAGAATTAAGCCTGATTGCGGTCACGTCGATTATTACCGCCGGATTGACCATGGCCATAGGTGGAATAGGGCCGGCATTAGGCGAGGCCCGCGCTTTGGCTCAGGCGTTGAGCGCCATTGCCCAGCAGCCGGATGAAGCCAACACCATTACCCGGACGCTGTTTGTGGGGATGGCGATGGTCGAATCGACGGCTATTTATAGTTTGGTTATCTCGATGATCCTGGTTTTTGCCAATCCGTTTTGGGATTACGCGATAAGCCGCGCCGGGGGGTAATTCATGGCGATAGACTGGTTTACCGTCGGCGCCCAGATGATCAATTTCCTGATTTTAATCTGGCTGCTTAAAAAGTTTCTTTACCGCCCCATCATCAAGGCTATGGCAAGCCGGGAGCAGGGTCTGGTTGATCGTCTGCAAAGTGTAGAAATACAAATGAGCGAGGCGGAGCAACTTAAAAAACAGTATGAAGTCAGTCTGCAACAATTAGATAGCGACAAAAATAACATCCTGGCCGAGGCAAGACTGCAGGCCGAAACCGATAGAACCTTGCAGCTGCAAAGCCTGAATGACGAACTTCAGCAGGAAAAAAAGCGTTTTGACGAAGAAATGTACCAGCAACAGCAGGAATTGGGCGGTGTTATTAATAGGGTTATCGCTGAAAAAGCGCTACAGCTGGGGGGTAAAATACTCTCAGGCCTTGCCGATCAGTCGCTGGAGCAGCAGATAGTCGAACATTTTTTGCAAAATTTGGCCAAGTTGCCGGACGACGAGCAATCGGTGTTGCAACAAGCGTTAAGCCAAGACGATGCGGTAACCATCATCAGCCGGTTTCCGTTGGACGAAACCCAGCGCAGTAAAATTCGCAGTCGCGTGGATCAATTGGCGACAGTTCGCGAGATGGTTTTTGAGCTCAATGAGCAGCTCATATGCGGCATTACCTTGGAAGCAGGCGGCAGAAGCTGGGAATGGAATATTGATCGTTATCTGGCAGAGCTTGAAGTCGAGCTGTTAAAGCCGCTTGAGTCGTGAGCAAAGATGAACAATTATTTTGAACAATCTTTGCTGCAAGCCACAGGACGCCTAGACGACGTGTTGCAAAACGACAGCTTTGCGTTGCAGGCGCGGGAAGTCGGGCGCGTCATGCAGGTCAGTACCGGCGTGGTGCGGGTCAAAGGTTTGCCGAGTGCCAAAGCCATGGAGCTGTTGCGCTTTGAGAACGGCGTGATGGGCATCGCTTTTAATCTCGATCCCAACGAAATCGGCGTGGTATTGCTGGGTGAAAAAACCGACCTTAGCGCCGGCAGCCGCGTCGAACGTACCGGTAGGGTCGTCGATGTGCCGGTGGGCAAAGCGCTATTGGGTCGAGTGATTGATGCACTGGGACAGCCATTGGATAATGCAGGCGCCATCAACACCGATTTGCGCTGGCCGATAGAGCGGGAAGCGCGACCGATTATCGAGCGGGCGCCGGTTACCGAACCCTTGCAAACCGGGATTAAGGTTATTGATGCGCTGATCCCGATAGGTCGGGGACAGCGGCAGTTGATTCTGGGTGACCGCCAAACCGGCAAAACCGCCATTGCGATCGATACGGTGCTCAATCAGCACGACAAAAATGTCATCACTGTTTATTGCGCCATCGGGCAACGCGGGTCGGCGGTGGCCAAGGTCATTGATTGCCTGCGTAAAGCCGAGGTACTGAAAAACAGCGTGGTTCTGGTCGCCTCCGGAGAATCGACGCCCGGTCTCCAATATATTGCCCCTTATGCGGCGACCAGTATTGCCGAGTGGTTTATGGCTCAGGGCAAGGATGTGCTGGTGATTTATGATGACCTGACCCGGCATTCTCATGCTTATCGTGAGTTGTCTTTATTGTTGCGTAGGCCGCCGGGACGCGAGGCTTATCCGGGCGATATTTTTTATCTGCATTCAAGGTTGTTGGAGCGGGCGACGCATTTAAAGCCTGAGTTCGGCGGCGGCAGTTTGACGGCCTTGCCGATTATTGAAACCCAGGCTCAGAATCTTTCCGCTTATATCCCGACCAACCTTATTTCGATTACCGACGGTCAGGTTTACCTGTCGCCGACGCTATTTCAAAAAGGCGAGTTGCCTGCGGTCGATGTCGGTAAATCGGTGTCTCGCGTTGGCGGCCAGGCGCAGCTTCCGGGTTATCTGAATGTGTCCGGTCAGTTGCGCCTGGCCTATGCGCAATTTGAAGAACTGGAAGCCTTTTCCCGTTTCGGTACCCGTCTGGATGATGCTACCCGGCAGAGTATCGAGCGTGGTCGCCGGGTCAGGGAAATTCTGAAACAGGATGAAAACAAACCGCTGTCGGCGTTCGAGCAAATCGTGGTGTTGATCGCTGTGAATGAAGGCCTGTTCGATAACCTGCCGGTTGCCGACATTAAAAAGCTGGGCTATCGATTGGGCGATGCGCTGCTTAATCAGCTGGCGGTACAACGGGAAAAAATCCAGGTCGGAGAGCGGCTTAGCGACGAAGATAAGGCACTGGTGCTGGATTTTGCCGGCGCTGTACTAACACCTGAGTCAACGGTTGATCATGCAGACGCTTGATGCAATACAGCGGGATATGGATACCGCCGCCGATTTGCAATCCATCGTCCGCACCATGAAAGCGCTGGCCGCCGTCAGCATCCGGCAATATGAACGCGCACTGGAATCGCTGACCGATTACAAACTGACCGTCGAAATGGGCTTGCAGGTGGTGTTGCAAGATCACCAAGCCGTGTTAACCGGACAGCAAAAAAAACAGCATCTATGGACAGGCGCTATCGTGTTCGGTTCCGATCATGGCTTGTGCGGTCGCTACAATGAAAACATTGCCGCCTTTGCGATGGATAAACTGGATAAAGCCGGAGTCGAACGCCGACATCGTCGTATTCTGGCAGTGGGTGCGCGGGTCGATGCCTCTTTAAGGGGGATGGAGCAGGGCGTTGAGGCGCTTTTTTTTGTTCCCGGTTCGGTCACAGGGATTACTGAAACGGTTCAGCAAATACTGTTACACATCGACAGTTGGCAGCAGCAAGGCATTGAGCGGGTGCTGCTGTTTCATAACGCGAATCAGCAACGGAAGACTTATATCCCGCAAGCGCTGGCGTTGTTGCCGGTTGATCTTTCCAGCTTTAATCGCCTGAATACCAAACCCTGGCCGTCCAGATCCCTGCCTACCTTTACGATGGACAGCGAGCAGCTGTTAAGTTCGCTGATTCGTCAGCATCTTTTTATCCTGCTTTTTAGCGCCTGCGCCGAATCGTTGGCAGGCGAACACGCCAGCCGACTGGCATCGATGCAGGTTGCGGAAAAAAACATCAAGGAGCGACTGGAGCTACTGACGGCGCTATATCGTCAGCAGCGCCAGAATCAGATTACCGAGGAATTGCTGGATGTGGTATCGGGATTTGAAGCATTGGAAGGTAAAGCCGATGAGTCAGGTTAATGGCTTGGTCAAGTAGATTACAAAGTATTTAATGATTGTGGGTGGGGCGATTTTAGTCGCCCAGTCAAACTGCTTAATCGGCGACTAAAGTCGCCGCCACATTAGATGACAAAGTTGTGACAATCGTAAAAATTCCATTAGAATCGTGGTTTGGCAAAAGACCGGGCATACGAGAACAATAAAAAGCCTGGTCTTGATGTGTCGTCTATTTCACCTTAACGCGGAGCTTTCTTTTGCAATTTTCAAACGGATTTTTCATTCAATTTATTCGCTTAGCGGGGCCTTTTTGGCATTCTGAAAACAAGTCCACTATCCGCAGTCTTGCGCTGGCTTTATTCATGCTCACCCTGCTACAGATCGGTATTGCCGTCGTCATCACGGTGTGGAGTGCCGATCTTTTTAATGCGCTTGAACAGCGTTCAATGACCGGGTTATTCATGCAGATCGGCCTTATCGTGCTGATTTTTGCCGCTAATATAGCGGTTACTACTGCACATTTTACCATTAAGCGCCGTTTGCAACTCGATTGGCGAAGCTGGTTAACACACCGATTGATTGGCCTATGGATGACCGATGGTCGTCATTATCTGGTCACACATATTCAGGGGGCGCACGATAATCCCGATGGACGAATTGCTGAAGATATTCGTATTGCGACTGAAGCTGCTATCGATCTTTGCCATTCCTTAATCTATTCCTTATTGTTACTTATTAGTTTTACCAAAATTCTTTGGGCACTTTCCGGTACCGTTATACTGAATCTGGGATTTGTTGAAATACCTATTTACGGGCATTTGGTCTGGCTGGCTATGATCTATGCGGCTTGCGCTTCCTCATTGGGTTGGTGGTTAGGTCGACCTTTTACTCAGGCGACTGATGCCCGGCAAACCGTAGAAGCCAATTTCAGGTTTGGTTTGGTCACTGCACGAGAAAATTCCCTGGCGATTGCGCTGGTTCATGGCGAAGTCAATGAGCGAACCCGTTTCGTTAGGCTTTTTAAGGATATTGTCCACGCCTGGCAGCGACAAACCCATACCTGGGCGCATCTGTTCATGCTGACTTCCGGCTATTCGGTGTTGTCGATGGCGTTCCCCATTCTGGTGTCTGCGCCTCGCTATATTATGGGGAGTATCACGCTCGGGGCCTTGATGCAATCGGCCCAGGCATTTCAGCAAATGGCTGGAGCCTTGTCCTGGCCGGTTGATAATATGGCCAAAGTCGCAGAATGGCGGGCTTCGGTTGAGCGGGTATTGGGATTGGTTAATGGACTGGATCAGCTGGAGCAGGAAATCGCCCGTCATGGTCCGCACCGGATTCATCTGAAAAAAACCGAAAAGGATGTTTTGCGTTTTTGCGATTTGTCTATTACCAGGCTTGACGGCATAGTGTGTGTACCGACTATGGATTATGAAATCAGACCGGGGGAGCGCGTACTGGTTACCGGCAATGCCTTTACCGGCTCCAAGCTGTTCAAGGCGATAGTCGGTCTCTGGCCTTGGGGAGAAGGGGTAATTGAGTTACCCAGCGATCCGGTGTTTTTTATGCCGCCACGACCTTATTTACCCACAGGAACTTTGCGGGCGGCAATCTGTTATCCGTCAACCCACATAGAATATACCGAGTCTGCGCTTGCAGAGGCGCTTGAATGGGTAGAGTTGGACGAATTGCAGGAGCAACTTGATCATGTCGATAATTGGGACAGCGCACTTTCCCGCGAACAACAACAGCGCCTGGGAGTAGTTCGCTTGCTGTTGCAGCAACCCAAGTGGATCTTGTTGCAAGAGTCGCTGGACTCGCTGGACTCCTTACGCGAAATGAAAATGCTGAAGTTGATAGCCCAAAAACTGCCTGATGCCGCGATCATGACAATTACCAACGAACCACTTGCAGAGGCGTTTCATCAGCGGCGGATTGTGCTGTAACGGCTGCTGTCTTTAAGGAATAATAAAATGAAGCATGACTTTGATAATAAATACGGTAAAAAAGTGCGCGGCGTTAATCTGGGCGGCTGGCTGGTTCTTGAAAAATGGATGACGCCCAGCGTCTTCGAAGGTTTGGACGCGGTGGACGAAACCAGCTACTGTGCCGAACTCGGAGTCAAGGCCGAGCCGGTGCTTAAAAAACACTGGGACAGTTTCATCACTCGCGAAGATTTCGTCTGGCTGGCCAATGTCGGCATCAACGCGGTGCGGATACCGGTAGGCCACTGGATATTCGGCCCCGATTATCCCTACCATGCCAGCTATGGCGAAGTTACCCAACCCTTTGTGTCTGGCGGCATAGCCGTTCTTGATCGCGCTTTCGATTGGGCAGAAGAACTGGGCTTGCTTATCGTGCTGGATTTGCACGCCGCGCCCGGTTGCCAAAACGGTTTCGATAACGGCGGCATCAAGGATGTTTGCGAGTGGCACACCAAGCCGGAATATATCGAACACTCGCTAAGCGTGCTGGAGCGACTGGCCGAGCGTTACCATAGTCGTCCGGCCTTGCATGCCATTGAAGTATTGAATGAGCCGCGTTGGGATATAGACACCGAACTATTGAAAAAATACAACACCGACGCCTATCACCGCATCCGCAAATACTGTCGCTCCGAAGACGTTGCCGTGGTTTATCACGACGGTTTCCGGTCATTTCGCGAATACACCGGATTCTTGACCGAACCGGAGTTCAGCAATGTGATGCTCGACATCCATCGCTACCAGTGTTTTGTCCGCGAAGACATCGATACCGATATATACGGCCACATGCAAAAGGCCTGCGTCGAATGGAAAAATGAAGCCGACGACATCATCAACGAATTCGGCTGGACCTATGTCGGCGAATGGAGCCTGGGGCTGGATTTAAGAATGGTGTCGCTGTGGGCAGAGGGACCGTTCAACCACGCTTTGCAGGAAATGGACGACTTCCAAATGGATGTCGCGTACCGGGGCTACGCCGCCGCCCAACTGGCTACTTTTGAAAAATATCTCGGCTGGTTTTTTTGGAGCTACAAGACCGAAACAGCGGCGGCCTGGAGTTTTCGCGATTGTGTGGACAGGGGGTGGTTTCCGGCCAAGTTCGATTGATCGTCATAAAGGCGTCTGCTTTTGGCAGCGAATATCTACCTGAATGAGCTAGACCATCTCATAGGCGAAAAGTATCGCATGGTGCGCTATGCGGATGACTTTGTCATCTTAACGGCCAGCGAAGCAGATGCTGAAGATGCGCTGGCTGAAGTGAGGGGATGGATGGCAAGCCATCAACTCGAACTGCATCCTGAAAAGACCAGGATAGTCAACGAAACTGATGACCCGAACGGATTTGACTTTCTGGGCTACACCTTCAAAAAAGGCATGCGGCTGGTGCGCAAGAAAAGCCTTATGGCGATGCGAGACAAGATCAGGCTGCATACCCGGCGAAGTCAGGGAGTTGGAATAACAACCGTTATCGACAGGCTCAACCCGATACTACGCGGCTGGTTTAATTACTTTAAACACGTCAAGAAGGGTGAGTTGAGAGCAATGGATGGCTTTGTACGACGCAGATTACGAAGTATTTTGCGAAAGTATCAAAAGAAGGGAAGGGGAACGGGAAGAAATAGCCAAGACCATCAGCAATGGACAAATGCCTACTTCGCGAGCATGGGACTTTTCACAATGGTTGAAGCCCACGCGGAAGCGAGCCGACCCCGATGAGGAAACTATCGACTGGAGAGCCGTGTGCGGGAAAACCGCACGCACGGTTCGGAGGGAGGGGAGAGTCGAGAGACTCTTCTCTACCCCTATAGAACACAGGGATGTGATAGGCGACCATACGGAAAATAACTTAAAAAGTAGAACTACAGCCCATCTTGTTGGCCGCACAAAAAATCATTAGCCAGCCAATCAGCATGGATATACAATGAAAATCTGTATATCTTTCCAGCACAGGAGTTTGTCATGCAAGTCGCAAAATGGGGCAATAGCCTGGCTGTAAGATTGCCCGCGCCGGTGGTCGAAGCGCTTCAGCTTAAAGAAGGCGATGACATCGAGATTCATATCGCCGGTGAGCGGGTTTTCGAAATTGAGAAAAAGCCCAGTCCGCAAGAGTTGTTAGCCCGATTGCGCAAATATCGGGGGCGTTTACCCGCCGACTTCAAGTTCGACCGCTTGGAAGCTCATGAAAACCGATAGGCCGTTTTTCGATACCAATATTCTGTTGTATTTACTGTCCGAAGATAACCGCAAAGCGAACCGAGCCGAAGCGATTATTGCTTTGGGCGGCATCATAAGCGTCCAGGTGCTCAATGAATTCGCCTCGGTCGCATCGCGAAAACTTGGGATGAGCTATGCCGAGATACGCGATGTGTTGCGGGCGCTACGTGCCGTATGTCAAACCCAAGCGCTGACCGTCGATACCCATGAACGGGGACTGGATATTGCGGAGCGATTCGGTTTTTCCCTGTACGACAGTATGATCGTTAGCTCAGCGCTTCAATCCAGCTGTGATATTTTGTATTCCGAAGATATGCAGCATGGTCAAGAAATCGATGGTCAAGTGGTGGTTATAAATCCTTTTTTGGATAAGTAAGGAAGAACCAACACGGCTTTTAGCATGCATTGTTGAAAATAACCATGAAATATCTATAGCTGGTAGTTTTGTGGGCAAGATACAAGACCTGGAGCTTTTTTGCTCACCCTGCTCCTTACAAACTTTCAGGATCCTATCCCAAAATTTTCAAATCTGCCTTAGCCTGTGCCACTTGTTTAGCGACTGTTAGAACAGTCGTTTGCATTTGTTGTCTTTGATGTAGTGCTTCATTACGAACTTGAGATAATCTCCCAATCCCAGCTAAGAGTCCCGCTTCAATCTGTTGTCGTTTGATTGCAAAACTTCGGTTTAGATCAGAAATATCCACTGGGTCAATTCCTCTTTTAGGGTCGAAAACGAACCCTCTCATTAGCTCAGCTTGCCATTTAAGAAGTTCGGCTGCATAACTTTGACCAAAACCTTTAATTCCAATTATTTTCTGTTTTGAAACATCGGCTGCGGTCTCGATACCATAAGAAGCTAAAGTAGCTTTTCGAGTCGGTCCAATTTTTGGGATATTATGGTTTGAGATAAAGAAACGATTTAGAAATCGGAATCGTTGTTGTGTTTGGATGTTGGCTTGTAACTTTTGATATTCTTGATTATAAAGTTTACCTAAATTTTCGTATTCACTACGTAGAGTGCTTAATTCTTTTTGTACAGACAAAAACTTTGAGTCACCAGCTCCATTTTGCCATTGATTATAAATTGTATTGTATTTTTGTTGGACAGTTGTCAAAGCCATTTGACGCGTTTGTCTCTCCTCTTTCTGTCTTTCAAACTTGAAGAATGCAAATAGTCCTGTTAAATCAGTCGGAATAGGTTTAGGTGTCACATTGATGCTGGCAAGATCAATGTGTGGTGCTGGGCCCGGTGAGCTAATTGCCATAATACGCGTCCATACTTGCTCAAGATTGAAGTCGTTTGGTGTTGTTGAGACAGAAACATTTGGAATAAAGAAATAAATCGCTGCTCGTGATTCCAACGCACACCAAGGGCAAGAGCCTAGCTCACCAAAATACTTATGTTTGGATTCTTGCCTGCATGTCCGTAATTGATCTTTTAGGCTATCGAGGGTTTGAAGCCACATTTTGGCGGAAGGCCTAGCGTCAGCTTTTATTCCTAGCTCTGAAAAGGCACCTTCAAACAATGCAGAGAGTGTATAGGGTAAGATAGATAGCGGTAGGGTATTCGGTGGTGGCGACATTTCCTTGATGTTGGTATTTTTACCGTAAGCAAAACGAAATTCTTGAATTGCTTTCTCAATGGGCATTTCCCCATGCCCTGAATATATCCCTGCAAAGGGGTGTCGCCCCATCATAAGTAGATGGAATAGCAAAATGGCGAGACCAAAATTGTCATGATTTTTGGTTCTATGTATTCCATGAAAAGATCGCCCCTGTAATTCGGGAGGAATGAAATGCCCTACGCCGACTTCACAGAGATAATGCTTTCCAGCCACTGTAATTTGAAAGGAATCGCAGTCTATGAGTTTGACGATGCTGTTTGTGGCAACGAATATGTTACCTTGATTGATATCGCCGACAACATGTCCATGACTGTGAATAGTTTCGAAGGCGGCAGCAACATTCCGAGCTGCATTGATTAGAAAAGCCCAGTCCGCATGTGGAAAAAACTGTTTTCGGTGAGCAGGCCCGTAAAGTTCATGAATTGGTTTGTAACCAATCACTTTGGGCATAATAAATCCACGAATCGGCCCATTAGCATTTTGGTGTAAAGTAGCAAGTGGCCAAGCTGCAATCTTTCCCAGTCGCTCATCACATCCTTGAACCATTGCTCTAAGTTTGGCTTGTTTCTCCGGTGGTAATGGTTTGTGATATATCTTCGCAGCAAAATCATGTCCCAATACAGGAACTTCGTAAACCTCACCCTCTCCACCGCTACCTAATTTTGGGCCTAGCGGTATGCGTTGTCCAGATTCTTTGAAAAGATCATTCATGCGGTGAGTCGCGTAGCCAAAACGAGTGTTTTATCGTCATCGGTTCGCGCATTAACTGCTGGACTGTTTAGAAACTGCTTAAGCTGCTCACTAAGAATGTCGCAAAGCTCTGGGGTTTGTTTGCGCAATACTGAAAACATTGGGTCAAAAAAAGGCGGATGTGGGCATTGTTGCTCAAATGATAGTGCTAAACGCTGAATCCCATCAGTAAAAACAGCAATTTCTTTAAATGACATATTACTAATTTGAATACGAAGATTGGACAACGCATCTTGATCTGTTACGAAATAAGTCATATTGGCGAATTCCCCTGACTCAGGCCAGAATACAACTCCCTGTACATTGTTCACCGATAACACGATAGCCCCGTCCCCAATTTGGAAAAAGAGACTTTGGTCACACCCAATTACTGCGCCTAAAAAAGTACAAGCGAAATCTCTAACTGTGAGACCATCGGCTTTGGCCTTATCGGAGATAACATTCCGAATGTCTTCGGTCCATGTAACTACACTTTGCTCAGTAAAAATAGCCTCAGACTCTCTTTCTAAAGAAGTGCTAATACTGAAGATAGCTGTTTTACATGCCAGTTCTGCGCCCATACCCCCTTCTTTGGCGCTGCCGGCACCATCTGATACCAATACGACTAAGTATTCTTGGTCGTCAACTGTGCGAATAACATCTGCGTAGCAGCTATCTTGACAGAGATTGCCGGATTTAATATGCGATGTGCCTATAGTAGAAGCTAAAATAGTCTTCCACGTCATACTTCAGCCCATCCTCGCGGAGATGCCAGTGAAACAGCAGTACCGGGAGCAGAACGAGAAACCCCACCCATCGAATCCGATAACCATTTAAAAAGCTCCCAGAATTTAAGACCTTGTAGTTTGAGGGGCTCACGATCAACATTAATTTGACGCAAAATGTTCATATCTGCGCTCCCTATGCCGACTGCAAAAAATACAAACGCTTTAGAGTTTTCACCTTCCTTAATCAAAGCCGCTGCCGACCGCCATTCATCAGTAGGCGCACCATCAGTGATAAGAACTACCCAAGGGCGATAGTACGCAATACCATTAGCTCGATATTCGTCTTTGCGTTGCCGAAGCATATCCAAACCCTGCTTGATAGCGGCTCCCATCGGCGTATCACTGTTTGCCGTAAATATTGGCGGGAAAAAGTTTGGAGCTGTGTGGAAAGTGCTTTCAATTTTGACCGGGCCGAAAGTAACAACGGCTACTTCAACTCGCTTCATGGCAATGGAGTCCGCCATAAGAGCATTTTTGAAATCCGTAATACCAGCATTGAGTTGATCTATTGGTGCGCCGGTCATGGAACCGGATGTATCTAAAAGAAGGAGACAGGGGCAACGCGGCTCAGGATTATCAGCAAAACTATCTGTGCCAAAAGGCATTTGCTCAGCAAAGGTGTAATCATTCATGAATTAATTCCTGTAATTGAAGTCGTTTTTTAGAGTTTCTTGTGTGTGCGGTCATGTTTCACAATTATTGTATTCGCCCAGAAAAGGGATGAAAGCCATCAGGTGGAGTTTAAATAATTTGAGTGAGAGTTTATACTAAAATGGTAAATGGGCGTGATTGCTTTGACAGCGCCAACCCGGTAGGGGCGCATCGCGCGCCCTACTAGGCTTTTTTGGTGTTCAGAACTGTAGGGTGGATTCGCCGTAAGGCAATCCGCCGCAACTTCGGTAGGCTGATATCGGCGTTGTGCGTCTGTGACGGTTTGCTATCGCGAAACCATCCTACGAGCTAAATGCGTCATCCGATCCAATAGACGGTTGATAGCCTATTCCTCATCAATAGCTAAATCCGGGTAACTCAACAATTCCATCCGAGTGATGGCACTAAACCCGCAAGCAGGCAGACTGATGCCGCTTAAAATAGAGATAGCTTCGTCATTGCCTTTAAGCAAACCCATGATGGTATTGGTGTCAAGCAGATAACTAAGACCATTCATCACGCATCGCCTGTTGAATCTCTAATGGGTTGCCGCTAAATGAGGGGGAGTTTTTTAGTATCCCGGCAAAGTCGGTCAGTAATTCAGGCTGCTCGGCATGGTGGGCTTGTTGGGTGCTGCGATAGACTAGCGCCAGGTTTTTTAATAATTGCGCCGGGCTAATATGCTCATGCTCTGCCAATTCATTAAGCAGGACAGCCGTTTCATCGTCTAATTCTATGATTGCCATGGTTTATATCCCCCTTTTAAAGTTTGTAGCTTATGCTTCATCACTGGGAAAAGTAAAATTTTCTTCAAATTCGCGCGAGCCTTTTTTAGCCGTTCGGCATCTTGCCAAGTTGTAAGTCAGCGATTTTTAATAACTTGACTCGTTATGACTGCCGCTTAAAACTTTCTAAAATCATAATTCAAAAACGAATCATCAGTTAGAGTCATTTCGAAATGATGCGCTTATTTTTAACTAAGCCATGCCTTGCTGCTACAATGCGCCCATCTTAAACTGCACAAGAAATCAAAAAATGGATGTAATCCAACGCATTGCTGAAGAATTAGCCGTCAACGTCAAACAAGTCAGCGCCGCTGTCAACTTGCTGGACGAGGGCGCGACTGTTCCGTTTATTTCCCGCTACCGGAAGGAAGTGACCGGCGGTTTGGACGATACTCAATTAAGATTGCTGGAAGAGCGTTTGGGCTATTTGCGCGAACTTAACGCGCGGCGCAAAACCATCCTGGACAGCATCGCCTCTCAAGGCAAGCTGACGCCGGAACTGGAAAAAGCCATCAACGACGCCGACACCAAAACGCTGCTCGAAGATTTGTATTTACCTTACAAACCCAAGCGCCGCACCAAAGCGCAGATTGCCCGCGAGGCGGGGCTTGAGCCGCTGGCCGATGCGTTGTTGGATGACCGCAGCCTGATTCCTGAGCAAGCCGCTGCCGCTTATATCGATGCAGAAAAAGGCGTGCCGGATGTTGCCGCTGCCCTGGATGGTGCACGGCAAATCATCATGGAGCGCATTTCTGAAGACGCCGAACTGTTGGCCGAATTGCGCGAGCGCATTTGGCAAAAAGGCATAGTCCACGCCACGGTTGCGACCGGCAAGGAACAGGCCGCTGAAAAATTTAAAGATTATTTCGATTACGAAGAAGCCATCAACAAAATCCCTTCGCACCGGGCTTTGGCATTGTTCCGGGGGCGCAATGAAGATATGTTGAATCTAACGCTTAAACCCGGCGCTGACGATAAAGCGGAGCACGATCTTTGTGCCCAGTTTGTCGCCCGTCGCCTGAATATTACCGACAGTTCAAAACCGGCCGATGCCTGGCTGGCGGAAACTGCGCGTTTCGCCTGGAAAATCAAGCTGTACACCCGTATCGACCTGGATTTGAAACTCAGGCTGCGCGAAGCCGCCGAACTGGAAGCGATTCGGGTTTTCGCCAGCAATTTACGGGATTTGCTGCTGGCCGCACCGGCTGGGCCAAAAGCGACGATGGGCCTGGATCCCGGCATACGCACAGGTGTCAAGGTTGCTATCGTCGATCCGACCGGAAAAGTACTGGGCACGGACACCATTTATCCGCACCAACCGCGCAAGGACTGGGATGGCTCGATAAACACGCTGGCAAAACTGATCGAAAAGCACAAGGTTGATTTGGTCAGCATAGGCAACGGCACGGGGTCTCGGGAAACCGACCAGCTGGTGGCCGATGTGATGAAACAGCATCCCGAATTGAAGTTTACCAAGATCACCGTGTCGGAAGCAGGGGCGTCGGTTTATTCCGCGTCCGAACTGGCGGCCAAGGAATTCCCTGAGCTGGACGTGTCTTTGCGCGGTGCGGTTTCGATCGCCAGACGTTTGCAGGACCCGCTGGCGGAACTGGTCAAGATCGATCCCAAATCGATCGGCGTCGGCCAGTACCAGCACGACATCAATCAGGTGCAGTTAGCCAAAGGGCTCGATACCGTGGTCGAGGATTGTGTAAACGCGGTCGGCGTTGACGTGAATACCGCATCGGTATCGCTGCTTAAACAGGTGTCGGGCCTGTCTGCCAGCATCAGCGAAAATATCGTCGCCTTCCGTAACGAAAACGGCCCGTTTGCCAATCGCAAGCAACTGAAAAAAGTGCCGCGCTTGGGCGACAAGGCTTATGAACAGGCGGCGGGATTCCTGCGCATCATGAACGGCGACAACCCGTTGGATGCGTCTTCGGTTCATCCTGAAGCCTATCCCGTTGTCGAAGCCATTATCGCCGGCACCGGAAAATCCATCCGCGATTTGATCGGCCAAAGCCAATTCTTACGCAGCCTGAATCCTGCTAATTACACCAATGAACATTTCGGTTTGCCGACGGTGACTGACATCTTGCAGGAGCTGGAAAAGCCCGGTCGTGATCCCAGGCCGGAATTCAAAAGCGTGGAGTTTAAGGCAGGCATCGAGAAAATCACCGATCTTGAAGTCGGCATGAGGCTGGACGGCGTCGTCACCAATGTTGCCAACTTCGGCGCGTTTGTCGACATCGGCGTACACCAGGACGGGTTGGTGCATATCTCCCATTTGTCCGATACCTTTGTTAAAGACCCCAGGGATGCGGTTAAAACCGGCGACATGGTCAAAGTGACCGTGATGGAGGTCGATGCTCAGCGCAAACGCATTTCCTTGTCGATGAAAACCAATCCTGAAGCGAGTGAAGCCAGACCCGAACGGAATAATCAAAAGCAGCCGGTGCATAAGCCCAAACAGCAGGCTCCAGCGCAAGGCTCAATGGCTAACGCCTTTGCCAAGGCGCGGATCAGTAAATAATTTTAGCTCTGCTATACTGGTTTCATTATTAATACACCACCAGGATTTGATATGCGTAAATTCAGTCGTTTTTTCGTGCCTCTTTTATTTGCCGGACTGTTTACGGCCTATGCGCCAGTGACTCAGGCCGAAATGCAGCAACAGGGTTATGGCAATACGACCTATATACCTGTGGATAGGTCGCAATGCCGGAGTTATGGCAGCAAGGTCGGCAACAAGGCGTTGAATGCCTTTGCCAACCTGACCACCGGCGTGCTGGAAATTCCCAAAAATATCATTAACACGACCAATAACAGCAACATTTTTTATGGCGTTGTCGGCGGCTTATTTAAAGGCTTGATTAATACTGGTGGGCGCATAGGCGTAGGGATTGCCGATTTAGTGACCATACCGCTTCCTACCAAACCTATCGCTCAGCCTGAGTATATCTGGGAAGATTTCGATATAGACACCACTTACGGACCGGTATTCCGTTTGGATAAATGTCAAGAAGAGTCCCCCGCCGTTCAAGCGCCGATCCCGGAGCCGGTTTTAGCACCTGCGGTAATCGCGCCCAAACCCGAGCCGATTGATAATTCAAAACAGTACAATCAGGAAACCAACCAGAAACTGGATACGATATTCAAAAAGGAAATGATGAAATAACGCATCGCCATTTAAAGCAAAAAAGCCCGGAAGCGGCAACCTACCGGGCTTTTTTATTTGCCGTTATTTTTGAATTGCGTGTCTGAGCTGAAATCACTGGCAACAAAATTCGCACTATCCTCAATCAGTCCTATAAGCTTGCTACGCACGATTACAGCAGCACGTCTAGTATTGGCGCAACTTTGTTCAGCGGTCACGAACGAACTGCAGGCGAGCTGCTGAAAAATGCTGATATTGCGATGTATCAGGCCAAAACGTCAGGCCGCAATGCCCTTCGTTTCTTCAATCCGTAGATACAGGAGGCCATCACTGCCCGATTTTCACTGGAAGATGAGCTTCGTAATGCTCTAGGAAAAATGGGGCGCTTTCCTTTTTAGGGTATTCAACTAGAATGACACCATGCCAAGATTAAGTAGAACAGTATTCGTCTTAGGCGACTTAAGTCGCCCCCACAAATGTCACTCGCCAAAATTCAGGAAAGTCATTTCTCGCCGTATTCTCACTCCCTCACTCTATAGCGACGCCGGCCGCTTTCACAGCTATTGCCAAGAGATATTGGGCATTGAACCGAAGCAAGGAGATTTCTCAGCGGATTTCGTGTCGATTGTAAACATAAAGCCGTAACGAATAATGAAATTTATTTTTTCAATGGGTGGATTGGCCACTCTAAACCTGGTTATTGCCATGGCAATCCAGTGGCTTGTTTTGGTTTATATAGGGCCGGGCGCCGAGACGGATGCCTATTTTTCGGCACAGGTGCTGACGCTAATTCCGCTGATTATTTTGAGCGATATCCTGATCAGAGTCTTGGTGCCCTTGCTGACGGGGTTAGCCAAGGAAAACTTAACCGGCGCCGTAAAAGCATTGCTGCTACAGTCATTGTTTGTCTTTATTGTCGTGGCGGCCGTGCTGGCTTTATCGGCTTCCCTTTGGGTTCCGTTGTTATCGCCGGGACTTTCGGGCAAGGCGCTCGACCTGACGATTGAAATGGCTGAAGTGATGTCGGCGACTCTGGTTTTTGGCGGGATGACGACGGTGCTGAAATCGGCTTATTATGCCGAGCAGCGTTTTATTTATCCGGAGCTGTCGCAAGTTATTGCCAGTCTTGCCGTGCTGTTAGGCGTGTTCTATGCCATACCCGTTTACGGTATCGTAGCGGTCGCCTGGGGGGCTGTCATACGCTGGGCGTTATGGACGGCAATGTTGTGCAAATGGATCGACTGGCGTGTTCATTCGGTATATGACCGGGCGATGACTAAAAGGGTCTGGCAACGCATGCGCGCCTTGCTATATGGCGCATCCATTTACAAAACCGGCCCTATTATCGACCGCTATCTGGCCTCATTGGGCCCTGTAGGCAGCATCAGCTTGCTGACCTTCGGCAATCAGCTTTACGGGGTATTTTTGGCGCTCACGGATAAAGTCTTCGCCACGCCTTTGCTGTCGTTTGCGGCAAAGCACAGGAAGTTGGGCGATACTTCTCTGCTTTGGCGCAATTACCGGCAAAAACTGCTGCTGACCGGAACAATGGCGCTGGTCGTATGGGCGGTGTTTGCTTTATGCGGGCAATGGGGGCTGACTTTGCTGGTCGGCTACGGCAAATTCGGCGCCGAACAAATCAATATGCTGTGGCAGCTTATGGTGGTGCTGGGCGGTATGCTGGTCGCAGGTGTGGCGGGCCAGCTGGCGAGCAATTGTCTTTACGCCTTGGGCAAAACAAGCGTGGTAGTCAGACTGGCGATGGTCAATTTTTTTATTTGCGCAGCGATTAAAGTCGTGGCGTTTAATGCCGTCGGCATTGTCGGCATCGCGATCGGCATAGTCGCTTACCAGGTATTGAATGCGGTGTGTTTGCATATTGTGCTGGTGCGCGAATTAAAGCAAGTCAGTCAATTGCCTTGAGATCGTCTGGTTAAAAGCCATTGATTTGTCATATAATGTTTTAGCTAGTGTCTATTGTGGCCGATAGCGATATTTAAAAAACCGGGAATTTTATGATTCGTATCATTATAGGTTTCGACCAGCGAGAGGCTGTCGCATACCATACATTTTGTCAGAGCATTCTGGAAAAGGCTTCGGAGCCTGTTTCATTTACGCCATTAGCATTAAACTCTCTCAATGCTTACCGGGAAATCCATACAGACGGGAGCAACACCTTTATCTATTCGCGTTTCCTTACTCCTTTTCTGTGCGATTTTCAGGGCTGGGCGATTTTTGCCGATGGCGATATGATTTGCCGTGACGACATCGCCAGATTGTGGGCATTACGCGATGAAAGCAAAGCCGTGTTATGCATCAAACATGACTACAAAACCAAGGAGCACAATAAGTACCTGGGCAATAAAAACCTCGATTATCCCCGAAAAAATTGGTCCAGCCTGGTTTTGTGGAATTGTTCTCACCCCAAACATAAAATCCTGACGCCGGAATTCGTCATGCAACAAACAGGCGCTTTCCTGCACCGCTTCACCTGGCTTGATGACAATGAAATAGGCGAACTGCCCAAGGAATGGAACTGGCTGGCAACTGAATACGACGACAATTACGAGGCGAAACTGCTGCATTATACGCTCGGAACGCCTTGCTTCAAGGATTATTGGGATGCTGAAATGGCGGGCGAGTGGCATGACTGTCATGCGCGCACACAAGACGGCATACTGGTGTAAAAAAACAAATAATTGCCCTGACCCGAGAAGTTCGTTTAGCATGACCATTCCGGCTTATCATAAATTGTCCACTTTTCTGGGCCACATACGCCTCTTTGCAAGGAAAGAATCCGAATCCTATCATTTGTTCATCATTGATGGGCCGAATGCTATTAAAATTTCGGCATTGCTGGTCAACAGCGGCACGCCCCTTACGCTCAGATTCATCGCCTCGGCACACTATCTGACTCGGCTGGATGAAACGGATGCATCGCTAAAACAGCGCATGGTCGGCTGGCAGGTATCGACGCTTTTTAAAGGCGCATGGCGCTATTTGTGTGCTTGCAAAAATGCGCCGCACAAAATCCCCCCTGTTTCAGAGCTTAGGGCATTAACCAGTCGTGAATGCATAGAGAGCCACATAAAAAGCAATCTTCGGCAAATTAAATCGGTGATCGTCTTTAACGAAAGAAACCCTTTTCCGGCCTATGCCGTAGCCAGCGCAAAAAAACATGCCATCGCCACAGCCTGCATCCAGCATGGCGCGATCGTTGAAAATTATTTTCCGGTTTACGTTGATGCGTATTTTACCTGGTCTGATTATTATTCCCGGCTTTTAGAACGGCGCGTTCCGGGACTCAAGACAAGTTGTATCGGGCGTTTGGGCTATCAGATACCATCGCCTCCGCCGCGAAGCGAAAAAACCAGCTCGCTGTTAATAGTGTTACAGCCCGCCGACGTCAGCATTGCCGGAGATGCGCTTTTGTCGCATTTTCAGCAAATCCTTGAGGTCTGTTACCGCTTTTTTGATACCGTTACCCTGCGCCCTCATCCCAGCGACAACATCATGCCTGATATCGCAGCGTTCATAGGCAACCGCTTTTTTTCCGTTGACTCGGGGAGTCTTGACGACGCCTTATCCGCGCATGCCATCACCATTTCCCTCTACTCCACGGTTTTATTTGAAGCGCCGCTGTTTGATAGCGTGCCCGTACAATATCTTGCAACTCATTTGTCCGGCGAACTGATGGAGCGATCCGAACTACGGGCCGAATCTCCGGAAGATTTACACGCTATTATAAAAAGCCTGCAAGATAAAACATATTTTGACGCCTGTCTGGATAACGCAAAAAAATACGCCGAACAGCGTATGACGTCCGGCAATAGCGCTGCTTTATTTAGCGTACTTGAACAAAACGCGAACCTCTGAAAATACTATGACTGCGGGAGTATTACAAAGAATACGTTAGACTCTCCAAACACCGTTATAGATGCAAAAGAAAGCCGATAATCTCATTCTAAAATTACAGATGATCCTAAACAGTGCATGCTGACATCAAACTAAACCCCTCGCGGAAGGTGTGGGTTCTTGCTATCATTGAACATCAAAATGATAGGCTAATATCCTAATAGGTCTTGTTTTTAAGCGTAATTGCCCGGCCGGCAGTATATGAAGCTGGGCATTGAATTTAAAATTGGGTTTACCAGACTCAAAAACTAATGAGACGGCATGAATCGCCGCCTTGTCCCCAAAACTTTCCGGACTATATTGCTTAATGATCAGGCGCTTATATAATTGGATTAGATATAGAAACAACCCGATCGGCTATTTCAGAAAGCAGGGTGTAACTTTTGGCGATAATTGCCGGTTAATCGGTAAAAATGATTTCGGTTCGGAACCCTATTTGGTAACGATCGGCAATCATGTCAGCATCACTACCAGCACATTTGTTACCCATGACGGGGGCGTCTGGGTTTTTCGCGAAAAATCCCCCTCTATCGATATAATCAAGCCGATCAAAATAGGAAATAATGTCTTTATCGGTGCTGAATGCTTGATTTTGCCGGGCGTCACGATAGGTGATAATGTCGTTATTGGCGCAAGATGCGTCGTCACTAAAGACTTGCCGGCAAATGCTGTTTACGCGGGCGTTCCGGCAAGGTTTATCAAGACAATCGATGATTATTGGAACGGTATGCAGGCTAATATTGTTCATACAAAAGGCCTTTCTAGAGCTAAAAAAAAGGCCTTTTTAATGCAACAAGCATCATCAAAATACAATCATGACTAAAAATAGCTATCAAAAACCATCGCAGCAAACTCAAGAGGAAGCGTTGAAAATAGCCAGAGGAACCCAGCGTCCAGCTCAAACTAAAGAACAGACTAGGCTGATTGCCCAAGGCATTCAAAAAGGAATTGATTTATACAAAAAACAACAAAAAGAAAAAGCCAGGGATTTGAATAGAAGACTCAAGAGAATATCAAGTCAAAAGGAGCAATCGATTGAGTCGGATGATCATGAAATGCAAGAGAGAATAGTGTATCGACAGCATTGGCTTCCTTGGCTGCTACTGATTCTGACATGGCTGGGCGTGGGTATTTACTTTTTCGTTTAAATCTAAGCATTATTTTTATGCAGTATGGGAACCGGAGTAAAAATGAAAAAACCAAGAGACCAGTGATGTAAGCATACTGCCCCCTAGTCATTCCTTGCGGAGCATAGAAGTTTATTCGGAAAATAGAAAAGATTGCCGGCAGGTCGTTACATTACCGTCCTTTAGGTCGTCCTAAAAATGATGAGGATAGCAAAAAAGCGTAGCGACCCTTTCCCCCTTTTTCATTGGATTCAAGCGAAACCAGAACGCTCCCAAGCATCCACTCGCCGTTCATATCTGCTATAGGCTCGCTCTGCTAATTTATACTGCTTATCCACGCCATTTGTTAGAAAGTCGGGAGTGTACTGCTTAAGTTTTGAGATTTTTAAATACAAAATCCAAGCATCATCGGCCAGTTGTTTCAGCATTATTCACCTCACATATATTATTTTTATCTGAAGGCTAAGACTAACGCATATACATGACGGCATTATGACGCCGCCTTATATAACACAATACCAACGAGTTAATCGATTAGGTTAGTGTGAAGAAATTCGATACATGGGCTGAATGATCTACGAGCGGCCGCTTCTGGCCGTTATGCAAGGCTATGCATAATGGCCGATAGCGGACAATTTATAGTTTCAGCTATTGCCGGCAGAGGGTTGAATCAGGAATCTATAACGTCAGGTTAAATCCAGGCTATTACCGCATGCCATCGTTCACTTAACCCGGCGGCCAGGTCATTTGCCTGCCACCCAGCAAATGTAAATGCAGGTGATAAACGTCCTGCCCGCCGTGCTTGTTGCAGTTGAATACGGTTCTGTAGCCTGTTTCAGCTATGCCTTCCTGTGTAGCCAGCTTTACCGCCGTCTGTAATATTTGGCCTGCCAACAGGGTATCATCCAGATCATTCAGGATTGCAATGTGGCGTTTCGGGATAATCAGGATATGTACCGGAGCCTGGGGATTAATGTCCCTGAAAGCCAGGACATTTTCATCTTCAAAAACTATATCCGGATTGATGACACCGGCAACCATTTTACAAAATAAACAATCGGTCATGGCTTTTACCTGTTGTGGGTTGGTGAGCGATCATGCGATCGTCTTTACATGCCTACGCGGCCATTAAATGCATGCGATAAAGTGCCGCTGTCGGTAAACTCCAACTCGCCGCCCATCGGTACGCCGTGGGCGATTCTGCTGGCCGGTACCTGATGTTTCCTGGCCAGTTCGCCGATAAAATAAGCGGTCGCTTCGCCTTCGACCGTGGAGTTGGTCGCCAGTATCAGTTCCTTGATATGGCCTGTTGCCAGCCGTTGTTCCAGTTGATCCAGGCCGAGTTCGTCCGGTCCTATGCCGTCCAGCGGCGATAACCGGCCATGCAGCACAAAATAGCGCCCCTTGAAAGCGGTGGCCTGATCGATAATCCAGACGTCGGCGGGGCTTTCGACGATGCAGATGATGGCATCGTCTCTCGACTTGTCTGCGCATATTGAACAGACATCGCCTTCGGTCAGGGTGCGACATTGATTGCAGTGGCCCATTTTTTCAATGGCCAGCAGCAGCGTTTGGGCCAGCATTGTTGCGCCGTTGCGGTCGCGCTGAAGCAGATGGAATGCCATGCGTTGGGCGGTTTTGGGGCCGACGCCGGGCAAGCAGCACAAATTCTGTATTAATTGCCCCAGTAAGCCGGATTTTTTCATCTTAAAAAGGCAGTTGGAATCCGGGAGGCAGCGGTATTCCGGCGGTGACATCGGCCATTTTTTCCTTCTTCATTTTTGCGACTTTGTTGACCGCGTCGTTGATGGCCGCCGCAATCAAGTCTTCCAGCATGTCCTTGTCATCGCCCAGCAGGGACGGATCGATGGTTACCTTTCTGGCTTCGCGTTTGCCGGTCATCAGGATGGTTACCAGTCCGCCGCCGGACTCGCCCATGACTTGCATCGCGTTCAGCTCTTCCTGCGCTTTCTTTAGGTCTTCCTGCATTTTTTGGGCTTGCTGCATGATGTTGCCGAGTGCGTTTTTCATGTGTTTTTCTCCATTATCGTTATAGGGGGCTGCTTAGATTGGCTCTATGGTGCCGGGCATGATCCTGGCTCCCAGGTGTTCTTTTAATGCCAGAATATTTTCGTCTGAATTAATCGCGTCAACCGCCGCCTGTTGTTTGTCTTCGCGCGCCTTGGTCAATTGTACGGCGGGTGTGGCGACCGTGGTTTTTTCGGTCGTAATCACCAGTTTCAAAGGTGCTTTGCGATAAGCTTGCAACGCCTTTTGCAGGTTTTCTTCGGTACGGCTGCTGCGCAGTTGTTTATGTCCGGGATCCAGGATCAAGGTGCAGACAGTATCGTCAATATTTTCCAGTACGCAATTATGAGCCAGCTCCCGTGTTAGGCCGTTAATCTTCATCGCGGCAACCATTTCCGCCCAATTGGCATCGTGGTTTTGCACAACGGTTTCCGGAGCGCTTTTTTCGGAGGCAACGGCGGGTTGTTTCGTTACTGTCGGTTTATAAACAGGTTGAGCCTGCGGTTTGTTAATGGCCGGATGAGTCTGTGCCGGTTTAACCGGTGCCGATGCTATGCCGACCGGTCTGAAAGTCAGCATCCGCAACATGACCATTTCAAAGCCGCTGCGCGGGTCGGGCGCCAAATCCAGGTCGCGTTGTCCTACCAGACCTATCTGATAATAAAGCTGCACATCTTCCGGGGTCAGTTTGGCCGCCAAGGCCGCAATCATATCCTGATCAAAATCGTGATCAATGGCTCCCGGTATTTGTTGCAGCAAGGCGATGCGATGCAGGACTTGCAAAATCTGTTGCAGCACATCGCTAAAGTCCGGCGTTAAATTGGCTATCTCGTTTATCTTATCGAGTATCGCCGCCGCATCACCCTCGGCCAGAGCCGTTAATATGTCGTCGACCGGTTGCTGGGCTACCGTGCCCAGCATCGCGTTGACATCTTCGGTGCCGACTTTGCCGTTGCCGTAAACAATGGCCTGATCCAGCAGACTTAAGCCGTCGCGCATACTGCCGTCGGCGGCGCGGGATAATAGTTTTAACGCGCCGGATTCGGCTTCAATGTGTTCCTGTTCGAGGATGAATTCCATCTGGGTGAAAATCTGACTGGGCAGTAAGCGCTTGAGATTAAACTGCAAACAGCGGGACAATACGGTGACAGGGATTTTGTGGGGATCGGTGGTAGCCAGCAGGAATTTTACATGCGGGGGCGGCTCTTCGAGCGTCTTCAACAAGGCATTGAAGCTGTGCCCGGACAGCATGTGTACTTCGTCGATCAGGTAGACTTTATAGCGGCCGTGATTGGGCGCATATTGGGCGTTGTCGAGTAAATCGCGGGTGTCTTCGACCTTGGTGCGCGATGCCGCATCGACTTCGATTAAATCCAGAAACCGGCCTTCATCCAGATCGCGGCACACGCTGCATTCGCCGCAAGGATTGAAATCCTGGAGATTTTCGCAATTAATGGCTTTGGCTAAGATTCGGGCGATGGTGGTTTTGCCTACGCCGCGCGTTCCGGTAAATAAATAGGCGTGATGCAGTCGGTCATGTTGCAAAGCGTTCATTAACGATTTGACGACATGTTCTTGTCCGACAACTTCGGTGAAATTATGGGGACGCCATTTTCTGGCGAGAACCTGATAATTCATGGCAGGCTCGAAAGGTAAGTATGATTTGGGCGGCGACCATGCCAGCCACATCCCGGCACACGAATCTGCTGCTACCGTTGCTCCCTTCCGGGCCTGGCGGGGTTTACAGCGTATCGTTGCGAGAGGACCGACACGGTCACCATTAAAACATCAGCCGTACTGGCTAAAGGACGGCCATTATCGTTGAATCGGTTTAATAACACAAGCTGAAATGAAATATGTTTTGCAAAGCTGATGTTATGTATTGTCCACGAAAAACACGAAAGGCACGAAAAAGCTTTATAGCACAAGTTGTTCGACTGTTGCGTACGGTAGTTTAGTAACTGAATTTTATACGCTCCCTTTGTGCCAACCTTCCACCTATTATTTTTTTTCGTGTCTTTCGTGGACTTTGTTTTTTTACGGATCCGGTTCTTGACGGGAACGATCTTAACCCGGCCAAATAATTACCGCCGTCCTGAGCCGGTTCTTGCCGAAACTGGACATCCGGTCGAAATCCTCGCAGGCAATAGGAATAAACTGGCAATCGATTTCGCTTTGCCGTCCTTCTTCGGGGTCCGGATCGTGCATGTACAGGCAGTCGTCGTCGAAGCCGCTCATCACCACCCAGTGCGGGGCTTTTTTGCGATCCATTTGAAATGTGCTGATCAGGATCAACGGTATCGCCCCGGACTTGAACGCGCTGATCAGGTCGTTCTGGCTGATATTGGCGTAATGTATCTTGATGCCTTGTTCAGTCGCCTCGCGCTTGAAGCAGTTGTCGACCAGTTCCACAACCTGTTTTTTTTCCTCATTGCGCACGCCGTCGATAAACAGCGTTCCGGTCTGGTTAACCCAGACTTCCACCGTAAATTGCCGCCGCTTTGCCGCCAGCGCCAGACCTATCGGGTGGCAACCGCCATGTCCCGAAGTCATGAAGATGGTGGTGGCTTCGCGCCACAGGTTGATCTCTTCTTCCTGCGAGGGCTGATAAGCTCTGTTCAAGCCGTGCATCGCCATCATCAGCGATGCGGGGCCGCAGGTAAACGGCGTGGTTTGTCTTATCCAGTGTACCGACCGGTGTTGCAGGGTATCGCGATAACGGCGGATACGTTTCTGGTAACGCAACGCGTCTTTGTGATCCTCATAGTAATCGCGGTAGATGCCGAATTTCTGGTAGCCCAGCGTTTGGTAAAGCTTGATCGCCGGAGTGTTATCGACGCTGACTTCAAGACGCAGGTACAGTCTTCCGGCATCATTGGCGGCCTGTTCGCCTGCCGCCATCAACAGTTTGGCGACGCCTGTGCCTCTTTGCTCGGGCGCAACGGCCAGCGAGTAGACTCGGGCCAGCCGGGTGCCGGGATGATAAATAATAAGCACATAACCGCTAATTACATTTAATTGCTCGGCAACCAGCAAGGCGCGATGCTCTGCGCTTATCCAGTGTTTGAAACTGCGCCGGCTTAACTGGTCGGTATCGAAACAGGTTTTTTCGAGGGCTACCAGCTGATCGAGATCGGCTAACAGGGCGGGGCGGATTAAAATACTCAAGACGATACTCTCTGCAAGGCTTGCGCAATCACCTGTCTGGCACGGAACAACACCATTTCCTGCCAGGCCCGATCATCGGGGCAAAAATGACGGCGCATGACTTTGCTGTGTTCCAGGCGGGCTTGTTGGTTGTCGGCTTGCGCCCACAGTTGATGGTCGCGAAGCAAGATTTCAAATAGTTGATCGGTGCTGAAAGTGCCGAATTCCAGGGTGATGTAGCAACTGCGGTCATTCATGATCGCGTGCCAGGCATAATCCAGCAGTCCTGTTTTCGGCACCGAACTGGACGTGCCCAACAACGGCAATGCGACCGAATCGCCGTACCAGTTTTGGGCGGCACGCGTTCCGGCACTGTCGGGCTGATGATCGCAAATGATTTCACCATAGCCGTAAGAACCCAGGCCGGTGTGCAGGTCGATGACCGCCAAATCCCGCTGTTGCAGTGTGTGTTGGCGCATCAGGTCTTCGCAGACCCGCCTGCCGTGCGCGGGCGCTTTGCCGCCGTAAAACGGCCCGGACGGATCGCTGTATTGCCCGGCGCTGATCGCTTTTTCCAGCGCCACGCGGCCATGCTGTTGCTCGAACCCGGCAAGGTCGATTTTCCGTTGGGCGGCATCCGCTAAATACAGAGTATCTTTAAGCAAGGCATAGTCTTTGTTTTCAGGCAACGGCCTGGAAAAATCGACGATATTGCGGTTAAGATCGACGCCGTCCGCATCGCAACGCCGTTGCCAGGCATAGCCCCACGGCGTCAGCGCGTGGACCATCAACACCGCGGTATCGGCCGGAATAACGGACAGGCCATCGGCAAGCAAACCCAGCTGGTCTATTTGTATCGCGCTGCCCGCAAAGCCTTCAATGCCGTGCGTTCCGCCGAGCAAAACCAGCACTTTTGCTGCGTCTTCCGGGCCGATCCAGACCGTGTCGGTAACCAGCTCTTCGCCTTCAGGTCCGACGCCTTTGCATGGATAAGGCAGGCATCGTGTGTGGCAGGATAATTGATTTAATCGCGCCAGCCAGCGTCGCCGACCGGCGGCATAGCGGTCGGGAAAAACGGCGGTATCGATAGCGGCAAGAGGGAGACAATAAGACATAACGGTTTCCTGAAAATTTTTCTTGGCATAGCCTTAAGTTAAGTTAATCATGACATATTTTTCAATACCCATAAAAACTCCTTGTGCAAACAACTGACTGGTTCCAGAATTAAGCCTCATCTTACTACAGGATCTTATTGTTATGGCGCGTACCCTTCTGGTTGTTGATGATCTTTCCGACTGGAATCCTTATTATCCCAGCGACCAGGTCATCACCTTTGAAACCTATCTTGCGACCGAGCAAGGCGAGTCGCATCAGCGTGTCCGCATCATCAATCTTTGCAGCAGCTACCGTTATCTTTCCGACGGCTATTACTGCTCGTTGCTGGCCGAGGCCAGAGGCCATCACGTGATCCCTTCGGTTAAAGTGCTGAACGATCTGGGCAAAAAGGCGCTGTACCGGCTACAGCTTGACGACTTGTCGCAGACCCTGGAACGCGCATTTAAAACCACCGACAAGGACAGTGAAATCACCTTGATGAGCTATTTCGGCACCACGCCGGACCCGGTTTTTCAGGAACTCACCAGACTGCTGTTTGAGCGCTTTTCCTGTCCGATTCTGGAAGTGACGTTGCGCTGCAAGCAGCAGTGGGAAATTATCGGCTTAAAGGCCGTTTCGCACCGGCACCTGGATGATGCGATGCAAACCGTTTTTGCCGACGCGCTGGATAAATTCAGCACCAAAGTCTGGCGCAAGGGACGCACCCGTAAAGCGGCGCGGTTCGATTTGGCGATACTGGTTAATCCCGAAGAACAATTGCCGCCGAGTAACCGCGGCGCGCTGAAAAAATTCATCAAAATCGGCAGGGAACTGGGCATTGAAATAGAACTGATAACCCAGCAACATTACATACGCCTGCCCGAGTTTGACGGCTTGTTTATACGCGAAACCACCAGCATCGATCACCACACCTACCGTTTTGCCAAAAAGGCCGAGGCCGAGGGGTTGGTCGTTATCGACGATCCGACGTCGATGCTGCGTTGTACCAATAAAGTCTATTTGGCTGATTTATTCCGCACCCATCGTGTGCCGACGCCCAAAACCTGGCTATTGCACAAAGGCAATGCCGCCCACCTGGATAGAGTCGAAGCGGAAGCCGGATTTCCGATGGTAGTAAAAATCCCGGACGGCTCCTTTTCCCGCGGCATCGTCAAAGTGCATGACCGCAAAGAGCTGGAACTCAAAGTGGATGAGCTGTTTCAAAAATCCGCGCTGCTGTTGGCACAGGAATTTCTCTATACCGATTTCGACTGGCGCATCGGTATTTTCAACAACAAGGCTTTATATGCATGCCGCTATTACATGGTTAAAAACCACTGGCAGATATACCGTCACGGCGAAAGCCGGATCGATACCGGCAGTTTTGCCACCTTGCCGACTTTTGAGGTTCCCAAAGCCGTGCTGGACGCCGCATTAAAAGCGACCTTGCCGATAGGCAACGGCTTATACGGCGTGGATGTTAAGGAAAAAGACGGCAAAGGCTATGTGATAGAAGTCAATGACAACCCCAACATCGACAGCGGCGTCGAGGACAAATATCTGGGCGACGAACTGTACCGGTTGATTATGACCGAGTTACTGCGGCGCATGGAAAATCGCAGTAAAGGGATAATAACGTTGTAGGCTGGAATAATAGGTAGTTGAAGTAAAATATAAACTTTTCAGAACTAGACGAAACATTTTAAAGCGGAGAAAACTATGTATGCATGGGTATACGATCCACACTCTGGCGGAGTCAAGATTCCCGCAGCTGTCCGGCAACGCACCGAGCGGCGGATTCGCTCCTATGCTGAGGCTCATTATGCCGGAAAGTTCACCCGCTTAGAAATACGCTTTCGCGGAGTGTTCTGTTACATCGACGCTTACACTGATCCTACAGAACCTGCTGAGTCGCTGCTTCTCATCACGGGGGAGACGCGTGAACAGTACCTTGAGCGGTGCAGGAACATACCGCTACATTTGTGCCGGTTACGTTACTTTGAGGAGGAACGATGGAGCATGGCCTTTTTTACCTACAGCAACGAAAAATATGAGCCGAGCGTATTTAATACCGGGAGTTTCGAAGGGACACCGGAAGAAGGATTCGAGACATCAGCAATCTACCTTCAAGACTTTTGATATTGTTCCAGATGAGTTCGAGCTGGTTCCCAATCTCCAGATTGGGAACCCAGAAGACGAAGCTCCAGCTTCGTGAAACGGGAAGCTGGAGATTCCATAACTGAATTCCCAGGCTTGAGCTTGGGAACTAGCGACACACAAGGATAAACAGATGTCGATTGAAGTAATCAAATCGCAAATCGATAATTTTTTAAGTAATGAAATTCCAGAAGTAATGGCTATTAAAGGCAGTTGGGGAATAGGAAAAACTTATAGCTGGAACAAGTTTCTTTTAGAAGCTAAAGAAAACAACCGAATTACGCTCAAAAAATATTCGTATGTTTCTTTGTTTGGCATTAATTCCTTGGATGCATTTAAGTACGCAATTTTTGAACAAATAGTAGATCGTAATTTGATAGGCACGGAAGCCAATATCGAAACTTTTAGAAATAATATTGTTGGTGCTTCGACAGCATTAGGAAAAAAAGGGCTTGATTTCTTTAAATCAAGAAGTACAACTCATGCAATTGAATCATTCGCCTTTCTATCACTTAGCAACACCATAATCTGTATTGATGATTTGGAGAGAAAAGGGAAAAGCCTTGATATTCAAGATGTTCTTGGCTTGGTGTCCCTGCTGAAAGAACAAAAGCAATGCAAAGTTGTATTGCTTCTCAACGATGGCGAAGAAGGGTTAGAAGCTTACATTAAGTATCGTGAAAAGGTTGTTGACTTTGAATTGGAGTTTTTGCCTACTGCGGAAGAGAGTGCGAAAATAGCTTTTGATGGCACAGAATTAAATGAGTATGCAGCCGAAATTTTAGAAGAATGCACTATAAAACTTAATATCAAAAATATCCGCATTCTGAAAAAAATTGAACGACTTGTTAAGCTCATTATTCCTTATCTTAAGGAATATGAACAGGAGATTACCCATCAAGGAGTTCACTCGTTAACCCTTTTCTCTTGGTGTTACTTTTGCCATAACACTGACGAAGCGCCTTCTTTAGATGTTCTTATTAATCTGACAAACTTTTCTTTTGAAAAAAGTTTTGAAGCAGACGGTGATGAGCATAAAAAGTGGAAGTCAATAATTCATGACTATGGATATAGAGAGACGGACGAATTTGATTTATTGCTTTCCACATCAGTTCGGACAGGGTACTTCATTGAAGGTGAAGTCAAGGCTAAAGCCGCGAAAAAGAATAAAGAAATAGTTGCCTCAAAATCTGAAGGATCATTTCATAATGCTTGGGATTTGTATCACGAAAGTTTTGACGATAACCAGAATCAAGTTATTACAACGCTTTATAAGAGTTTCAAAAAGAATGTAAAAAATATATCGCCTGGCAATCTCGATGGAACAGTCTGTCTTTTTAGGGAATTAGGTGAAAATGGTAAAGCTGAAGAAATAATTGATTTTTATATTGATGCCAGAAATGTAGAAATAGAGCTATTTAATCCAGATTCACACTTTTTTGGCATTAAAGATAGTTCAATGAGTCAGAAATTTAACGCTACTTATCATTCATCTGTTCTATGTGAAGAAACTACTAAACAGGTATTGGAGCGCCTCTCAGGAAAAAATGGATGGAATCAAAAAGATGAAATAATTCTCTCAAATACTACTGTTGATCAGTATTACGAAATATTTAAATCCACTAAAGGTAGGTATAAGCGCTCATCTTTCATAAACACCTGTCTACAATTTGGACGCTTCTCAAATGCTAGCGACCAACAAAAGGAAATTGCCAATAGAGCAACGGAAGCATTGAAAAGGATAGCAAAGGATAGCGAAATTAATAAATCAAGAGTCATTCTATATGAGATTCAAGTTGATGATGAATAATCAACCCACTAACCCATGCTAGCCACCCTCGTCCGTTTTTCCATCCGTTTTTACGGTATCGTCATCGCGCTTGCGCTATTAATTCTGCTCTACGGCAGTTATCGCTTCGCCACGGCGGGTCTGGATATTTTTCCTGAATTTTCTCCCAAGCAGGTCATTATCCAGACCGAATCGCCCGGCCTTTCTTCCGAACAGGTTGAGGTGCTGGTGACCCAGCAAATCGAAACCTCGATCAGCGGCTTGATCGGCATGAAATCGGTACGCTCGGAATCCATCCAGGGGCTGTCGATTATTATCGCGACCTTTGCCGAAGACAGCGATGTGTACCGCAACCGCCAGCTGATCAGCGAGCGCTTGTCCACGCTGACGGGACAGCTGCCGTTGGGCATTACGCCGGTTGCGATACCGTTGTCCTCGTCTTCCGCGACGGTTCTGACCATCGGCTTAAGCAAGGACGATCAGACCGACTTAATGGCTTTGCGCAGTCTGGTCGACTGGACGATAGTGCCGCGCTTGAAGGCTGTTCCGGGCGTCGCCGACGTGAATGTATTCGGCGGCGACATTCAGCAGTTGCAGATTCAGGTCGATCCGCTGCAATTGCATCGCTTTAACCTGACGCTGGAGGACATTATTTTGGCCGCTTCAAAAGCCGGAAACATTCAGGGCGGCGGTTTTATCGAAAACAACAACCAGCGCTTCACCTTGCAGGTGACGGGACAGCCCGCCACGCCGGAACAATTCGCCAAGATTATCGTCAAGCGGGAGCAGGGGCGTAGCGTTACCTTGGGCGAAGTCACTACGATTGGCTATGCGCCGGAACCGCCGATCGGTGCGGCGCAAATCATGGGCAAGCCCGGCATCGTGATGATGGTGATCGGCCAATACGGGGCCAATACCTTGTCGGTGTCCAGACAGGTCGAGCAGACGCTGCACGAGTTCGAGCCTATTTTCAACAAACAGGCGATTAACTTTTACTCGCACCTGTTCCGCCCCGCCGATTATATCGAGCGCTCGCTGAGCAATTTGTCCGGGCATTTGCTGATCGGCGGCTTGTTCGTGCTGATTATCCTGTACCTGTTTTTGTTTAATTTCCGCACTGCGTTTATTTCCGCGCTGGCCATTCCGGTGTCGTTGATCGGCGCGGTCATTGTGCTGCTGGAAACCGGGGTCAATCTCAATATCATGGTGTTGGGTGGCTTGGCTATCGCGTTGGGCGAGGTGGTCGACGATGCGATTATCGATACCGAAAACATTTTCCGGCGCTTGCGCGAAAACCGCTTGTTAGACAAGCCGCTGCCGGTAGCCGATGTGGTTTATAGCGCCTCGCTGGAGGTGCGGAGCTCCGTGGTTTACGCCAGCTTCATCGTCGCGCTGGTGTTTGTACCGCTGTTGACCTTGAACGGCGTTGCCGGACGCTTGTTTGCGCCGCTGGGCTATTCCTACATTCTGGCGATTTTAATGTCGCTGCTGGTGGCGCTGACCTTAACACCGGCGCTGTGCTATGCGTTGCTCGGCAACGCTGATCTTGTTAATGACGATCCGCCGCTGATCAGGCGTATCAAGCCGCTATACAAGGATTTGTTGGGCAAGGTTTCCAGGTATTTCAGGCCGGTCATGATCGGCAGCGTTATCGTTTGTCTGTCGGGCTTGCTGGCTTTTTTCAGTCTGGACAGCAAGTTCCTGCCCGAATTGCGCGAAGGGCATTATATTGTCCACACCACCAGTATTCCCGGCACCTCGTTGCAGGAGTCGATCAGAATCGGCAGCAAGCTGACCGAGCAGTTTATGGCGATTCCCGGCATACAATCGGTATCGCAATGGGCGGGCAGGGCAGAGCGGGGCGCCGATACTTACGGCAGCCATTACAGCGAGTACGAAGTGCGGCTTGAGCCGATGTCGGGATCGGAGCAGCAGCAGATCAAGGACAGGTTGCGGGCGACCCTGGTCGGTTTTCCCGGCATTTTGTTTGAAGCCAACACCTTTTTGACGGAACGGGTCGACGAGACTATTTCCGGTTACACCTCGCCGGTGGCGGTTAATATTTACGGCAATGACCTGAATCAGCTGGATGCCAAAGCAAAAGCAATTGCTGATATTATGCGCGACATAGACGGCGCTACCGATGTGCAGTTGCGCTCGCCGCCCGGCACGCCGTTGCTGCAAATTGTGTTGAATTTAGATCAGCTCAGCTTCTGGGGCGTGTTACCTGCCCAGATTGTCGATACCTTGCAAGCGGCTTACGAAACCCGCGTGGTCGGCAAAAACATTCAGGGCAACAAAATCTATAACGTTGCGGTGACCTTAACGCCGGAGCTGAGACAGCAGCCCGAATCGATAGCCAAGTTGCCGGTCAGGACGCAGGACGGGACAATGATCGCGCTGGAGCAGGTCGCAGAAATCAGGCATGCGGCCAGCCGTTACAACATCCTGCATCAAGGCTCGCAGCGGCGGCAAACCGTCACCGGCAATGTGATCGACCGGGATCTGGATGCTTTTGTCGAAGAACTTAAGGCGCGGGTGTTAAAGGAGATTCCGTTCTCTGCGGATAGCTATCCGGAATTTACCGGTGCGGCGGTTGAGCAGGCGCAGGCGCGGAAAGAATTGATCCTGCATTCGCTGCTGGCCGGAGCCGGGGTGCTGATTTTTGTTTATATCGCGATCGGCAGCATCCGCCATGTGTTGCTGACCCTTGCCAACCTGCCTTTTGCGCTGATCGGCGGAGTTGCGGCCGTGGTGTTGACCGGGGCTACCTTGTCGGTCGGCTCGGTCGTCGGTTTTGTGACGCTGTTCGGCATTACCGTGCGCAACAGTATTATGTTATTGTCGCACTATCGCTATCTGGTCGAGGTCGAAGGCAAGCGCTGGAATCTGGACACTGCAATACTGGGCGCGCAGGAACGCTTGCCGTCGATCCTGATGACCGCTCTGGTCACCGCGCTGGCGATGTTCCCGATCGCGTTCAACAGCGATAATCCGGGTCGAGAAATCATGGGGCCGATGGCTGCGATCATCATCGGCGGCCTGACCTCTTCGACATTGCTGAACTTGTTATTGCTGCCTGCCATTTTGCTGCGTTATGGAAAATTTAACAGCCAAACTGATACCGATAGATAAAGGCTCGGAGACGATTATTCTGCTGCATGGCTTGTTCAGAACCAGCCGCAGCATGAATAAGGCCGGCGAGCTGCTGGCCGCCTACGGCTATAACATCATCAATGTGGATTACCCTTCGCGTAGCGCGGACATCGGCGCCTTGGCGCAACAATACATCGGTCAGGCCTTGAAACAATGCGCTACGGAAGGCGTTAAAAAAATCCATTTTTTGACGCATTCGATGGGCGGCATTTTGTTGCGTGATTATTTGGCAAACCAAGCTATCGATAAATTGGGTCGGGTGGTGATGCTGGCTCCGCCCAACCAAGGCAGCGAAGTCGTGGATAAACTCGGAAGTTGGCGGCTTTTTTACTATTTAAACGGCCCGGCCGGATTGCAGCTGGGTACCGGTAGCAACAGCGTGCCGAATCGGCTTGGCCCGGTGAATTTTCAGCTTGGGGTTATTGCCGGTAGCAAAACCGCCAATCCATTTTTATCAAGGCTGATTCCCGACGTCAACGACGGCAAGGTGTCGGTAAGCAGGGCGCAGGTGGCAGGCATGCAAGATTTCATCGTGATGCCTTATTCCCATCCGTTTATCATGCGACGGGTGGCGGTCATAGAGCAGGCGTTGCATTTTATTCAGCAGGGTTATTTTGCGAGATGAGTTGCGTCTTAAGTTGATGCGCAGGTGTTAGCCCTGCTTTCTGCTTGGGTTATTCGACATTAGCTCGGCTCGAAGAAGTTCACACATTTTTACCGCCGAATCGCGTTCATTTTCGATTTTTTTAAGCTCGTCCTTAGCCATTAAAACTTCAAATTCAAGTTTGATGGAGCGCCTGAACCACTCATTGCCTGATGATTCAAGCACCTTGTTTTTTTGTATTAACTCAAAAATACGTTTGTTTGAATGGTCTAAATGTGTCGCTACGACTTGCAGTTGGTTTTGAACGATGAAAAGAGAGGCCAGGCTGTTATTTATGCCTTCGCTCATTATAGCTTGAGCCTTGAAACTTTGGTTTAATGCCTGGGTTTTTTGGTTAAGCTCGCCCTCAAGCCGTTCGATCTTTTTTATCGCGGCGTTATATTTTTCGCTCACTCCGGCGGCTTGTTCATTCATATCAACCAGAGCGTTGCCGTGTTTTTTAGTGAAATTGAACATAATGGGACATTTTTTTCACATAGACGAAAGTGCATTAATCTAAAAAATTCGGTCGGTATTGTGCAGCTGTCTGTAGGATAGAGAGCTTGGCTTCTGCAATCAATAAGCGCGATTACCTAGAATGAGCTAGGGCAAAAAAGCATCGCCCCAGATACATCGACTTGGGTAAACTATTCGTGTCAAATGACCAAAAAACCTGACTTAAACGCTCCGGCACGGTACTGGAGCGTTTGAGCTGTGAAGCGGGGATAGGCATATCGGCGTTTATCAGCCAAATCGGTGTCACCGTGTTCTGATTTTCTAACTGCTGAGCCGTTAGAAATAAAGTAAAATAACCGCTTTTTAAAATATTACTCCGTAGAAATACGCAGACAGCAAAGGTATACATGAAGAATTATAAAATCGCAGTGCTAGCCGGTGACGGTATCGGCCCGGAAATTACTCGGGAAGCCATCAAAGTTCTTAAGCTTGTTGAAGAGCGTAACGATGTTTCGTTCGAGCTGATGCCGGCCGCTTTCGGTGCCTGCGCCTACTTCGAATTTGGCGATGCCTTTCCGCAATCGACTATCGATATTTGCGACCAGGCCGATGCCATTCTTAAAGGCCCGATTGGTTTGAGCCATGAGCAATCCAAAACCATTCCTATTGATAAACAGCCTGAACGCGGTGCGCTGCTGCCGCTACGTCGTCGTTACAACACCTACGCAAACTTTCGGCCGGTTTTTTTGCCCAAAGCCCTGGCGCATTTTTCGCCGCTAAAGCCGGAAATCATCGGCGAGGGCATTGATATAATGATAGTTAGGGAGCTGGTCGGCGGTCTGTATTTCGGAGCTAAGGAAACCGGCATTAACGAGCAGGGCTTACGTTATGTCAAAGAAACCCTGGAATACGATGAACAGCAAATCAGCCAAATCTTGCATCAGGCATTCAAACTCGCCCAAAAACGCAAGAAAGTGCTGCACAACATTCATAAAAGTAATGTGCTGAAATCCAGCGTCTTGTGGAATGAAATACTCGATGAAGTGGCTAAAGACTATCCCGACGTGGAAGTGATTCATCAGCTGGTGGATTCTGCCGCGACCAACCTGTGTCTAAAGCCGACCCAGTATGACGTAATGGTCATGGAAAACATGTTTGGCGACATCCTCAGCGATCAGGGTGGCGGCCTGTTAGGTTCTCTGGGCTTGATGCCGTCTGCCTGTATTGGCGATGAAAAAGCCTACTATGAGCCGTCGCATGGCTCCGCACCGGACATCGCCGGGAAAAATATCGCCAATCCTTATTCGATGATCGGTTCGGTTGCGATGATGCTGGAAAACAGCTTCGATATGGCCGCAGAAGCCAAGAATGTCTGGGATGCGATGCAAGGCGTATTCGGCGACGGCTACTCAACCGCAGACCTGTCCAAGCCGGGCAGCGGCGTTAAGATGATCAGCACCGAACAGTTCGGTGACAAGGTTGTTGAAAAGCTGAGACAGATGCCAAGGGTGCCGGCGTAGGTTGGGTTGGCGATAGAGACTGTGAAAGAATGAATGAGTGCGGCATAAAAAGCACTATTAACCATGAGGTTCATGAAGGATATGAAGAAAAGACCAAGTTAATCAGTGGATTAAATCTTCATGCTCTTCATGTGCTTCATGATTATTTCTTCTATATCGAATACTTTCACAATGTCTCGATAGGGTAACCCAGCAATATTCAAGGCAAATGTTGGGTTACGGCTACCGTTACCGCCTAACCCAACCTGCGGTGCTATGCCTACAGCGCTATGTAACCGACATAAGCCCGGTAAGCAGCAATAACGGACAGCATCAGAAAGATAGTCCCGCTGATCTTGTGCAGCAATATGAGCGGAACTTTTTTCAAAATAGTGCGCCCGGCCAGAATTCCCAGGGCGGAGGTTGAGGCGAGTGCGATTGTCGAACCGAACCATACGGCAACAGGTGCTGCGGTGCTGCTTAAGCCGACGACCGCCAGCTGGGTTTTGTCGCCGAATTCAGCCACGGTAATCAGTAAAAAAGTGGTGAAGAAAATACCATGACCGCTTTTTTCCTTAACCTCCACATTTTCATCTTCAGATTCTATCCGCAAGGAATGAATGCCGAACGCGGCAAACAGGACGGCGACGATAGTCGCGACAATATATTCCGGTAACCAGCTGGCAATGGCAACGCCAAAAACAACGGCAAGGGTGTTTAAAAAGGCAAAAGCCGAAATAGCGCCCAGTAAAATCGGCATGGCTCTGTGTCGGGATGCTAGCGTCATGCACACTAGTTGGCTTTTGTCGCCAATTTCGGCGGCTGCAATCAGCACAAAGCTGGTCGCCGCCGTGGCTGAAATTTCGCTAAAGTTGTCGGCGCTCAGTAACGATAGCGCTTGGTGGAAAGAGCCTTGAAGGCTTTGAAAAATATGTGCTGTACTCAGTGATGTTAGAAAATGTTGTAAGTAGCTTTGAAGTTGATCCATTTTGTTTCCTGTGTCCGCCGTAGCAAGGCGCCTACAGAGCACCCTGCAACGGCGTGGATAGGTAGGGTATTAGCCCAGCATGTTGTCCAGGGTCATCATAATAATGAAGCCGATCATTAAGGCAAAGGTAGCATAACGCGAACGACCATCGGAATGGGTTTCGGGAATAATCTCTTCGCTGATCACAAAGAGCATGGCGCCGGCGGCAAAGCCCATGGCTACCGGCAGGATGGGTTCGAACACGGTAACCATGGTGATGCCCAGCAGGCCGCCCACCGGTTCCACCAGGCCGGTTAGCGTGGCAATACCCACGGCTCGCCACTTGTTGTAACCCAGTCCGACCAGGGGCAGGGCGACGGCCAAACCTTCGGGTATATTTTGCAGGGCTATCGCAATAGCCAGAACCACGCCGTTTTTCATTTCCCCGGAACCAAAGCTGACGCCGACCGACATGCCTTCAGGAAAGTTATGGATGGTGATCGCAATGATGAACAGCCAGACTTTTTTCAGGGAACTCAGATGAACATCGGAAACGGAATCGAAATGCACATGCGGCAGTTGGCGGTCGGCATAATGCAAAAACAGGGCGCCGACCAACATGCCCAGGGACACGATGTATATGCCTTTTCCTGGCCAGATTTGATTGCCGTAGGCCATGCCGGGAACCAGCAGGGAAAATGCGGTCGCTGCCAGCATCACGCCGGCGGCGGCACCGAGCATGCTGTTGAACAGGTTTTTGGATATGTCTTTGAAAAACAGGGCCGGTAAGGCGCCAAGGCCGGTAGCCAGTCCGGCTAAAATACTGGCAAAAAAACCGATAACCACAACCCGGCCGAAAATCAAATACAAGCTGCCAAATACGATTAGCTGTGATAACAGGAATAATCCCGCCACGGTCGCCCAACGTTTGAGCGGCGGCATAGCCAGCAGTTTTTGATAGTTTTCGCTGGATTTTATCGCGGCTACTTGATTTTCAAAATAGCGTTGCCATTGATTTACAGTCTTTGTGGTTAAGGTCATAAGATTTACCTGTATCGGCTTTTGTTTTGGGATGTGCGCGAGGCATTATAACCAAATACCCCACAACTTGGGTTTGTTTGTAGTGAGCCCAGAGGTTTAGTGACCATGCGGGGTGTTTGGGAATATTTCCTTTTATCGGCGGCTCTCTGGTGAGTGTGCGTTGATTTGACTATGATGCGTTACAAAAATTAAAACTAACAAGGTAAATTTAAGGGTAACAATGAAAAAACTGACCTACACAATACTCGGACTGAGCCTGACGGCGGCCAGCGCCGTGTCGGCCAAAGATCAGCCGCAGGATCTGGGCATTATCGACGTAGTCGGCGTTACGCCGTTACAGGGTTCCGGGGTAGCGGCCAATAAAATACCGGCCAATATTCAAACCGTTACTGCCGAGCAGCTGGAAAAAGCCCAAAGCATTAGCCTGGCCGATTATATAAACCGCTATTTGGGCAGCGTGCATATTAACGAAGCGCAGAATAACCCGTTACAGCCGGACATTTCTTATCGCGGTTTTGTCGCTTCACCGCTGCTCGGTTTGCCGCAAGGCTTATCGACCTATGTTAACGGCGTCCGCTTTAACGAACCGTTTGGCGATACGGTTAATTGGGATTTGATCCCCGAAGGGGCGATTGAGTCGATGGCTTTGTATCCGGGATCTAACCCGGTTTACGGCTTGAACAGTCTGGGCGGAGCCATATCGATCAAGACCAAAACCGGGTTTTCGGCGCCCAAGCATGAACTGGAAGCTTACGGCGGTTCCTGGGGCAGACATTCGGAAGAATTAAGCAGCGGCTGGAATAACGGTACCTGGGGCTATTTTCTAGACCTGCATCACTTTGAGGAAGACGGCTGGCGGGATTTTTCGCCGACCAAGGCCGATCAGGCATTCGGCACCTTGAGCTGGCGCGGCGATAAGGGTTCGTTAGACCTAACCTTGGGCGGCAATGATAATAACATGCGCGGCAATGGCGCCGCGCCGGTCCAGTTGCAGCAACAAGACCGGGCGGCGGTATTCACCCACCCCGACCAGACCGTTACCCGGATGTTCTTTTCCGAATTGGCGGGCAGTTATGATCTGGCTGATGATATTGAAGTCAGCGGTAATGGCTATTTCAGGCAGAACCGCATCAGGACTTTTAATGGCGATAACAGCGATTTTGATGCCTGCGAACTGTCTGGAAATGCGGGGTTCTTGTGCGCAAACTCGGGCGCTGATGATGAAGAAGTTGCTGTCGATGTGAACGGTAATAATGTGTTTGCCAGCGACGCGGTGGAAGGCGCAACCAACAACACCAGTCAAACTCAGATGCGCAGCCGTGGCGGCACCTTGCAGACGGTGTTCGCCCGGGATTTGTTCAAGCATGAGAACAACCTGACGGTGGGCACCAGTTACGATTATGCCGAGACCCATTTCGCTTCGGACACCGAGCTTGGTTCGCTGACCGATACCCGGGGCACCACGCAAAGCGGAATTCTTATCGACGAATCCAGGGTTCGTTTGCATACCAATACCTCTACGGTGGGCGTATTTCTGACCGACAGTTTTTCCATTACCGATGAGCTAACGGCGACTATCGCCGGGCGTTATAACTACAGTCATATCAATATGGAGGATAAGTATATAAAAGATCCTGCAAAAACCCTGGACGGTTCGCATACCTTTGAGCGGCTTAATCCTTCTGCCGGATTGACTTATCAAATCAGGGATAATCTGAACGTGTACGGCAGCTACAGCGAGTCGGCCCGTGCGCCTTCGCCGATGGAATTAAGCTGTGCCGATCCGACGGCTCCGTGTAAATTGCCCAACTCGTTTGTGGCCGATCCGCCGCTGGAACAGGTGGTTGCCAAAACCTGGGAAGGCGGGGTCAGGGGTGATCTGGATGAGCTGTTAGGCAACGGGGATTTGAAATGGAACCTGGGTTATTTCAACACGATCAATCACAATGATATTATTTTTCGCCGCGATGCCTCCAGCGGTCTTATCAGCCAGGGTTATTTCGATAATGTGGGCAAGACCCGCCGCTACGGCATAGAAGCGGGGACAACGGCCAACTATCCGCAGCTGTTCAGCAGCATTGATGACTGGCATTTTTCGACCAACTATACCTATTTGAATGCCCGGTTTATGGATGATTTTGATATCCAGAACCCGCTGAATACTGACGAGGCGATTGCTGTTGGCAAGGGCGACAGAATTCCAGGCATCCCCGAGCATATCTATAAGGCTGCTGTGGGTGTCGATTTATGGCAGCGCGTATCGTTGGGTATCGACGGCATCTACAGCGGCAACAAGGTTTTCAGGGGGGACGAGGCCAATGTGACTGCGCCGCTGGCCGGTTACTGGGTATTTAATGCCAAGGCGGAATACAAGGTGACCAAGAATTTTGCGGTATTCGGCAAGGTCGATAATATTTTCGACAAGAACTATAACTCTTTTGGCGTTTACGGGCAGGCCAATGAGGTATTTCCGCAATTTGACAATAACCGGTTTGTGTCGCCCGGTGCGCCAAGGGCAGGCTGGATTGGGGTGCGCTTGAGTCTGTAGACGAAAGGCGAAGTGTGAAAAGGTGAAAGATGTTTTTTCGTCTTGCGCCTTTCGTCCTTTGCCTTTTTTTGCCAATAAAAAGCCCGCATGAAGCGGGCGTGTTGAGTGCTGTTATTATTGTTATTTAGTTGTTGTTTTTACAACTCGACCCAAGCAGTGACACTTATTTTATTATTATTATCAGCTAGTCTAAAAGACTAATTTCCCCCTCTTAGTCGGTAATTAAACCGGGCTTACTCCGTTAAGCTGGGGGAATTCTATTCAAATGCATCTTCTTTGTCTATTTAAAAATAAAGTTTGCCGGGAAAAATATTGGATGTTATGAAATTATTAATAAATACAGTTAATTACAATATTTTAAAGTATTCTAATATACGAAATGGCAGGCAAGTGGTGCCTTTTTATTCAGGTAGCATTCAGGTTTTTACCGGTCACGTCTGGCTTCTTCTTCCTGGTTGATAAAGAAGTTAAGTTGTTCATTGAGGATGGAGGAGAGTTGGAAATTAAGGCCTTTCGATTTTTGTGCCAGTTTTATTTGCAGGATCGCATTTTTGGTTTGCCCGGTCGCATAGTAGTATTCTGCAAGATAACGATGCGATTCGGCCGGTTGATTTAAATCGCTATAAACTTGGGCCAGCAATTGCGAATAAATCGGCAGGCGCTGGGTTTTAGGCTGTAACTGAAATAAATTTTTCCGTGCCAATTCGGGATTGCCGGCTTTGAGTAGAGCGGTAATGTATTCGAGCTTAATGGCTTCGTTACCCGGAAATCGCTCGGTCAGTTTTTTATATCGGGCCAGCGCCGTGCTGTAATTTTTGGCATCCAGTGCTGTGTGGGCAAGTGCGGTTACGTATTGCGGCTGGTTGGGGTATTCTGTGCTCAGTTGTTGGAAAATACTCTCCGCTTCATTGAATTTTTGCGAGTTAAGTGCGCTCATCCCAAGTCCATAGCGAGTAACGGCGCGTTGTTCGGTCGTTCCTTGATTCAATCTGGATTGAAAATATTTAAGCGTATCGGCATTGTCAGTGCTGGTTAACACCCGGATTTTTGCTTTGGTTAACTGATAGCCGAGTGAGTCGGGATATTGTTTGTAGGGATAGGTTTCGGCGCGTCCCCGGGTGTCGGAAATACGCGAGGCGGTAACCGGGTGAGTTCTTAAAAACTCGGGAATATTCTGGCCGTAATAGCGACTGGATTGCTGCAAGCGTTCGAAAAAAGTGGGCATGCTGCGCGGGTCGAATTGGGAACCGGCCAAGGTCTGCATGCCTACCCGGTCTGCCTCTGCCTCGTTTTCGCGAGTAAAATCGATCTGAAACTGAACGTTACCGGCTTGAATGGCGATGATGGCTGCTTGGCCCAATGCGGGGGATTGGGTGCCCAATAAAATCGCGGCCAAGGTTGCGGCGGCGGTAGGGATCGATAAACGACTGGCGGCCTCATAAGCGCGGTACAAATGGCGCTGGGTAACATGGGCAATTTCGTGCGCCATCACCGAGGCTAATTCACTTTCGGCTTCGGTGATTAAAATTAATCCGGAATTTACGCCAATATAACCGCCCGGCCCCGCAAAAGCGTTAATGTCATTTTCCATAACCACGAAGAAATGGAATGGGTTGCCCGGCGCGTCGCTATTGAAGACCAGTCTTTCACCAATCGTCTGAATGTATTGCTGGATTTCGGCATCCTGATTGATGGCGATTTGCGAGTGCAGGCTGCGGAAAAATGCTTCGCCGAATTCTTTTTCTTCGGCGGGTGAGATCAGGGTGCCGGAAGAATCGCCCATGTCAGGCAATTCGATTTTGCTGATCGGGTCGGCCTGCTGCGAGGCAGGGAAGAGAACCAGGCTTAAAGCCAGGGTAATAGCGGAAAGTTTGAATTTCATACCGTAGGACTGAATTTGTTAGCCGGTTTTCAAGCGGATTATTGGTTGCTCAATGATCATATCGTCCGGTTTATGATCTTGGGTTTTTTCTGGCGGATGTGATGCAAGATAGGTCTATTGTTCCAGATATTCTTCGGTTTCGCAAAGCGGGAGGGAAATAAACTGGTTGCGCCCTTTTTGTTTGGCTTGATAAAGGGCTGCGTCAGCTTTATTTAGCGGGTTATCGTCATTTTCCGGAATGCCGGTGCAAACGCCGACGCTGATGGTTATCCGATTAAATGGGCCTGAGTTTATATGCGGTATTGCCAAATTAAAAACAGCTTTTCTCAGTTTTTCTGCAAATTGTTCGGCGGTTTTTTCGGGTAAATAGGGCATTACCAGAACGAATTCTTCGCCTCCATAACGGGCAACGATGTCGGTGGCGCGTGAGAGTTGCAATTTTAATGCCTCTGCAACTAGCCTTATTGCATTATCGCCGGCTATGTGCCCGTAATAATCGTTATAGGCTTTAAAAAAATCGATGTCGATCATGAAAATGGATAGACAGTGTTTTTGTCTTTTTGCATCGGCTACGGCTATTTCGTAATGCGCATCGAAGAATCTGCGATTGCAGATGTCAGTCAAACTGTCTGTTGTTGCTTCTTTCTTCAGGATTTCCGAATGAGAGCGCAGCATTTTTTCGCGCTTGATTGAAGTGCTGGAATCCGTTACTTGAATGAGACAGCATGATTCATTCAGCTGTGACTGAATGGGCATGATGGTGATCGATTGGTACATCCTGGTTTGCTGTTGATTGGTTTCGGATGCGTTGTACAGAGGCAGTGGTGTGCGGTGCAGGGCAGTGGACAAAACCACGGGCAGTCTGTGCGTCAGGGTGTTTTTGAGTGCGGTCAGGAATGTGGGTGACATAGACTCTGAAAACACCTGTTCAAGTTGCCGATTAAGGGCGTCTGCTTCGTTAATGCCGCTATGTTTGGCGATCCAGTTATTCCAGAGCAATATCTGGCCGTCGGCATCAACAACAATTAACCCGAGGTTAATTGCATTGGATATATCGTCCACACCAAAACGTCTTGTGTCGATTGTATTCATGAAGTGCTGCCAAGGAATTGATCGACATGGGTAACAAGATTGGTCAAAGACGCGGAGCTTAACAGGAAGACCAGATTGCCAGCCGTGCTTTGATTTTCAATGGCTAGGTCGATATGCAGAATCATAATATACGGTTGATTAGTATTCTTCTTGAGTCGCGCTAATATGTCATCGGCTGATGCTACTCTGTAACTGGGTAAGGAACTTTCCAGTGTGAAGTTGAGTATGTCGGCCATCGCGGACAGGCAAGCGTTCAAGATGATATTGCCTAATTCGCACATGGCTTCGTGCTCGAACTCTGCGAGTTCTTCAAGGCTTATTTGCGAGCCCATCATATCGCTAACGATTTTTAAGGCCTGTTCTTCGGTAAATAAAAGCACGGCTTCTGCATTAAATGGGCCGCTAAAGTGCTGGCTTACCGCGCCGAATCGGCCGCTTTTCAGTGATAATGTTGCCGAACTTATATCATTTGAGTTTATGAGTTGTACCGAGGGCACGGAAATACGCACTTCGTCGCCGACAATCTCGCTCAGACTTAATGCAGCACGACCTGCGCCGATACTGAATACTTCTGCGAGAGCATCAAGATGAAGTTCGCTGAGGCTGTTCATTTAGGATTTGTAAGATAAGCTAACGCCAAGGCAATCGATTTTTCTGTAACCGGTTTTGCGACCAATATCGTGCCAAGTGAGCGGGCGCGTTCCTGGTGTGCTTCTTGAATGTTTGCCGAGAAAATAACAACTTTTACCGACGGATGTTTGGCTAGTATTTGCTCTGCGGCGTCGGTTCCTGAGATGCCCGGCATGTTGATGTCCATGGTGCAGTAGTCAGGCAGGTCATTAGCAACAAGTGCAATAGAGTCTTCGCCGCAGACGGCTTCAGAGATGATCCATTCCGGGCGTTGAGCCAGAATATGTGTGCGGATTAACATTCTGGATACCTTGCTGTCATCGACGATCAAAAGCTTTTTTGTTGGACTGTCCACAGGCATGATTGGTTTTTTTTCTGAATTTAAATTTGCGATATTCTACATTAAAAGTGAGTGGCGCGCGTAGCAATTCATGGTTGGGTGCTCAAGATATAAAGTTTTTTTTATTGGATGGGAATAGCCTTTGAGAGCTGATGTTGTAACCGAATTAGTAACTGATGTTACGCGCGGCGTACCTATAAAAAATCGTAGTCCACGAAAAACACAAAAAGCACGAAAAACACAAAAAGCACGAAAAACAAACGGGTACATAGAAGCATGTCGAAAATGCATCCTGATTACAATGAACCTTGGCTAGTATCGTTATGTCGGCATGAATGCCAGTTTCAGTCACATTGATATGAATGAATAATTTGGCATTACACCGTAAGTCGAGGAATATAGGGCTTTACATTTTTTCGTGGCTTTCGTGCTTTTCGTGGACAGTGCGCAACATCAATTAGTAATGAGAAAAATCGTTACTCCAAGCGCAAATTGTTGGGGGATTAGAAATTGATGTTGTCTTGTACCAGACTTTTTCAGTATCGGTAGAGAAGGTATCGGTCCGGTATCGTCGGTAAACCTAATTGGGTGCGTATGTCACGCGTTTCATGATAATGTACGAGCGGATAACAATAATAACAAAAGAGTGAAAACACCGTGTTTGACATTAATTCCTCCCGCCAAAAACGCGCTCTTACCGCGAGCACCGTGGCATTCACCGCCTGCTTTGCGGTGTGGACCATCTTTTCGATCATCGGTTTGCAAATTCAGAAAGACCTGCAGCTAAGCGAGACCGAATTCGGCTTGCTGGTCGGCACGCCGATACTTTCAGGCTCGCTAATCCGGCTGATGCTGGGCATCTGGAGCGATCAGTACGGCGGCCGTATCGTTTACCTGCTGGTGATGGTGACGGCGGCTATTGCCACCTTCCTGTTGACCATTGTTGAAACGTATACGATGTTTCTGGTGACGGCGCTCGGTATCGGCGTCGCCGGCGGTTCGTTTGCGGTGGGCATCGCCTATGTTTCGCGCTGGTATCCTAAAGAGAGGCAAGGCACGGCGTTAGGTATTTTCGGGCTCGGCAACGTCGGCGCGGCGGTGACCAAATTCGTCGCGCCTTTTGTGATGGTCGCATTCGGATGGCATGCCGTAGCACAAATCTGGGCGGCAGCTTTGCTGCTGCTGGCGGTCCTTTTCTGGTTTGTCACTGAAGACGAACCGATGCTTAAACAGCGCCGCGAGTCCGGCAGCAAGCCTGATTCGTTTTTAAAGCAACTGGAGCCGCTGAAGGATATGCGGGTCTGGCGGTTTTCGCTGTATTACTTCTGCGTATTCGGCGCTTTTGTCGCCTTGGCGTTGTGGTTGCCTCGCTATCTGGTCGGCGCATACGGTTTTGATATTAAGTCGGCGGGTATGCTGGCTGCGGCGTATTCCATTTTTGCCAGCCTGTTTCGCGCACTGGGCGGCTGGTTGTCCGACCGTTACGGCGCGCGGTTGTTGATGTACTGGACGTTTATTGTCGCCTCTATTTGTACATTTTTCCTGTCCTATCCCCCTACGGATTACATCGTGCACGGCAGCAAGGGCGACATTGCCTTTAGTCTGGCGCTTCAACCGATGGGCTTTATTTTCCTGGTCTCGGTGCTGGGTCTGTTCATGTCGTTCGGCAAGGCGGCGGTATACAAACATATCCCGGTTTATTATCCCGATAACGTCGGTGCTGTCGGCGGCGCTGTGGGCATGATCGGCGGTCTGGGCGGATTCTTGTTGCCGCTGACTTTCGGTATGTTGAACGATTTGACCGGCATCTGGAGCAGCTGCTTCATGTTGCTGTTCGTATTGATGGCGATCGCGCTGACCTGGATGCATTTTTCCATTGTGCGGATGGAACGCCGCGTCGTACCCGAACTGGCCAAAATATCCAAAGACCTGCATGAGTTGAGTCATCCGGCACCGCTGGTGCTGACCGATTGGAATCCTGAAGACCAGGATTTTTGGGAAAAGACCGGTAAGCGTATCGCTGCACGTAACCTGTGGATCAGCATCCCCGCCTTGCTGCTGGCTTTTGCGGTGTGGATGGTATGGAGCGTCGTGGTGATTAACCTGCCTAGTATCGGTTTTAAATACACCACCAACGAACTGTTCTGGTTGGCGGCCTTGCCGGGATTGTCCGGGGCGACTTTACGTATTTTCTACTCGTTTATGGTGCCGATTTTTGGCGGCCGTCGCTGGACGACGATCAGTACCGCTTCGTTGCTGTTGCCGTCCTTATGGATAGGTTTTGCGGTGCAAAATCCTGAAACGCCTTATGTATTAATGGTGGTCTTGGCCTTGTTATGCGGTTTCGGCGGCGGTAATTTTGCGTCCAGCATGGCCAATATCAGCTTTTTCTATCCCCAATCGCAAAAAGGCACGGCCTTGGGCTTGAATGCCGGTTTAGGCAACTTGGGCGTCAGTACCGTGCAGTTTGTGGTGCCGCTGGTTATCGCGGCGGGCGTGTTTGGTTCGCTGGGCGGCGAGCCGCAAGAGTGGGTTAAGGGCGCGGTGACCAAATCCATCTGGTTGCAAAACGCCGGTTTTATCTGGGTGCCGTTTATCATCGCAACCAGTATCGCGGCGTGGTTCGGCATGAATGATATTGCTTCCGCCAAAGCCTCCTTCAAAGAGCAGTCGGTCATTTTTAAGCGCAAACATAACTGGCTGATGTGCTGGCTTTATACCGGAACATTCGGCTCGTTTATCGGCTATGCGGCCGGTTTTCCGATGCTGATTAAAATCCTGTTCCCCGAGGTTAACCCGATGCAATACGCCTTCTTGGGGCCGCTGGTTGGCGCATTAATCAGGCCGGTCGGCGGTTGGCTGGCGGACAAGCTGGGCGGTGCCAGAGTGACGCTATGGAATTTCGTGATCATGATAGTCGCGGTGTTCGGCGTGCTGCATTTTATGCCTTCGGCCGGTAATGCCGGCGATTTCTGGGGCTTTCTGGCGATGTTCATGCTGTTGTTTATCACCACAGGCATCGGTAACGGTTCTACCTTTCGGATGATTCCGGTTATCTTTATGACTGAGCGTTTATGTGCAGCCAAAGGACAGAGCGAAGAAGCGATTGCCAAAGCCAAAAAAGATGCGGCAAAAGAAGCGGCGGCGGTGCTGGGTTTCAGCTCGGCGATTGCAGCTTACGGCGCATTTTTTATCCCCAAGAGTTACGGCACGGCGATCAGCATGACCGGCACGCCTGATGCGGCGTTATATTGTTTTATGGCTTTTTATCTGGTATGTATAGGTATTACCTGGTGGAATTACGCACGTAAAACGGCGGCTATGCCTTGTTGATGAATTCTATCGTTCCCACGCAGAGCGTGGGAACGATAAACACTAAGGGCAACCACAAGGGATTGCCCCTACAATAATAGGTAAATCTTATGAGCCATTTCCTGGACCGCTTACTTTTCTTCAAGAAAAAAGTAGATACCTTTTCCGGCAATCACGGCGTGGTGACCAATGAAGACCGAAGCTGGGAGAATAGCTATCGATCGCGCTGGCAGCACGATAAAATCGTGCGCTCCACGCACGGCGTTAATTGTACCGGTTCTTGCAGCTGGAAGATCTACGTTAAAAACGGCCTGGTAACCTGGGAAACCCAGCAAACCGATTACCCGCGAACCCGTCCCGACCTGCCCAACCACGAGCCGCGCGGCTGTCCTCGCGGCGCCAGTTATTCCTGGTATTTGTACAGCGCCAACCGGCTTAAATATCCGCTGATACGCGGCCGCTTGGTCAGGTTGTGGCGGGAAGCCAGGCTGACTTTAGACCCGGTTGATGCTTGGGCGTCGATAGTCGAAGATCCGGCTAAAACGGCAGAATACAAGTCGATACGCGGCTTGGGCGGTTTGGTCCGCGCCAATTGGGAAGAAGTCAACGAGATCATCGCGGCGGCCAATATTTACACCGCAAAAACCTTCGGCCCCGACCGGATTATCGGTTTTTCGCCGATCCCGGCCATGTCGATGGTGTCTTATGCGGCCGGTAGCCGATACCTGTCGCTGATCGGCGGCGTCAGCATGAGTTTTTACGACTGGTACTGCGATTTGCCGCCGGCGTCGCCGCAAACCTGGGGCGAGCAAACCGACGTGCCCGAATCGGCCGACTGGTATAACGCCGGATTTTTGATGCTGTGGGGCTCGAACGTGCCGCAAACCCGCACCCCCGATGCCCATTTCATGACCGAGGCGCGTTATAAAGGCGCGAAAGTCGTGGTCGTCAGTCCCGATTATTCGGAGGCCAGCAAATTCGCCGATTTATGGCTGCATCCCAAACAAGGCACCGATGCCGCGCTGGCGATGGCGATAGGTCATGTGATATTGAAGGAATTCCATGTCGAGCGCCAAAGCCCTTATTTCAACCAGTATGTGCGCGAAAATACCGACTTGCCGTTTCTGGTCATGCTGAAAGAACAGGACGGCTGTTATGTGCAGGACCGTTTCTTCAGGGCCTCGGACTTTTTAGGCCAGCTGGGCCAGGACAACAACCCCGACTGGAAAACGGTCGCCTACGATGAAATCAACGGCCACATCGTTCCGCCTTGCGGTTCCATCGGTTTCCGTTGGGGCGAAAGCGGGCATTGGAACATCGAACAAAAAACCGCAGACAATCAGGAAGTGCGCTTACGCTTGAGCTTGATCGATATTAAGGATGATGTCGCCGGCGTCGGCTTCCCTTATTTCGGCGGCTCCGAACATCCGCATTTTACCCATTCCGCCCATGATGCGATTCAACGGCGCAACGTCCCGGTCAAAAAAATCACCCTGGCCGACGGCACCGAAGTATTGGCGACGACGGTGTTCGATCTGCTGGTTGCCAACTACGGCATAGATCGGGGATTGGGCGGCGGCAATGTCGCCAGCTCTTACGATGAAGATTTCCCTTATACCCCGGCTTGGCAGGAAAAAATCACCGGCGTTACCCGAAAAAATGTGATCGCGGTGGCGCGGGAATTTGCGAGAAACGCCGAAAAAACCCGGGGTCGCTCGATGGTGATTCTGGGCGCGGGTATCAACCATTGGTACCACATGGACATGAATTACCGCGGCATCATGAATATGCTGATGCTGTGCGGCTGCGTCGGACAGTCCGGTGGCGGTTGGGCGCATTATGTCGGACAGGAAAAACTGCGTCCGCAAACCGGCTGGCTGCCGCTGGCGTTCGGTCTGGATTGGAAGCGTCCGCCCCGGCAGATGAACAGCACCTCGTTTTTCTACAACCACACCAGCCAATGGCGTTACGAAAAACTCAAAGTCAGCGAGATTTTATCGCCGCTGGCCAAGCCCAAAGACTGGCAAGGCAGCTTGATCGATTTTAACGTTCGTTCCGAGCGCATGGGCTGGTTACCGTCGGCGCCGCAATTGCAAACCAATCCGTTGCAGGTGGTCAGGGATGCGGAAAAAGCCAAAAAAGACCCGATTGAATACGTCGTCAAATCGCTCAAAAGCGGCAAGTTGAAGATGTCCTGCGAAGACCCGGACAACCCGCTTAATTTTCCGCGCAACATGTTTGTGTGGCGTTCCAATTTGCTGGGATCGTCCGGCAAAGGCCATGAATATTTCCTGAAGTATTTGCTGGGCACGCAACACGGTTTGCAGGGCAAAGACTTGGGAGATAGCGCCGATAAACCCTCGGAAGTCGAATGGCATGAAACCGCCGCAGAAGGCAAACTCGATTTGCTGGTCACCTTGGATTTTCGGATGTCCACGACCTGTCTGTATTCGGACATTATTCTGCCGACTGCAACCTGGTACGAGAAAAATGACCTGAACACCTCGGATATGCACCCGTTTATCCATCCGCTATCCAAGGCCGTCGATCCCGCCTGGGAGTCGCGTTCCGATTGGGATATTTACAAAGGTATCGCCAAGAAATTCTCGGAATTAACTGTAGGGCATTTGGGCGTGGAAAAAGATATTGTCGCCGTGCCGATTCTGCATGACACACCGGCAGAGCTGGCTCAGCCTCTGGAGGTCAAGGACTGGAAGAAAAAGCAATGCGACCCGGTTCCCGGTAAAACCATGCCGACGCTGGTGGTGGTTGAGCGTGACTACCCGAACACCTATAAAATGTTCACCTCGCTGGGGCCATTGATGAGCAAAGTCGGCAACGGCGGCAAAGGTATCGCCTGGAACACCGAGACCGAAGTCAAGCAACTGGGCGAACTGAATCGACTGGTGACTGACGAAGGCATCAGCAAAGGCTTGCCGCGTATCGAATCCGATATTGATGCGACCGAAGTGATCCTGATGCTGGCGCCCGAAACCAATGGTCATGTCGCGGTTAAAGCGTGGGCAGCTTTAAGCAAAATCACCGGACGGGATCATACTCATCTGGCTCTGCCGCGTGAAGACGATAAAATCCGCTTCCGCGATGTACAGGCGCAGCCGCGCAAGATTATCTCGTCGCCGACCTGGAGCGGCTTGGAATCCGAGCAAGTCTGTTATAACGCCTGCTACACCAACGTACACGAGCGGATTCCCTGGCGCACCCTGACCGGCCGCCAGCAGTTTTATCAGGATCACAGCTGGATGCGGGCGTTCGGCGAGACTCTGTGCGTCTACAAGCCGCCGGTCGATACCCGCTCCATCGCGCCGATTTTGGGACAAAAGCCCAACGGCAATGACGAGCTGGTATTGAATTTCATCACACCGCACCAGAAATGGGGCATACACAGCACCTATACCGACAATCTGTTGATGCTGACCTTGTCGCGCGGGGGCCCGATCGTGTGGATGGGCGAGATTGACGCGGCGAAAGTCGGCATCAAGGACAACGACTGGATAGAGGCCTTTAACGTCAACGGTGCGCTGGTCGCCAGGGCGGTCGTCAGTCAGCGTGTTCCCGAAGGCATGTGCATGATGTATCACGCCCAGGAAAAAACAGTCAATGTGCCGGGTTCGGAAATGACCGGCGGGCGCGGCGGCATTCATAACTCGGTTACCCGGGCGACGCTTAAACCGACGCACATGATCGGCGGTTACGCCCAACTGAGTTACGGCTTTAACTATTACGGCACGGTCGGCTCCAATCGGGATGAGTTTGTGATTGTGCGCAAGATGAGCAAAGTCGATTGGCTGGATGAAACCAGCGAGCCCAATCAAGATGGTCAAGCTGCGAATCAACAGGAGGAAGTGTAATGACTAATGCCAGGAAAAGACCGCGCAATATTCGCGCACAAATAGGCATGGTGTTAAATCTGGACAAGTGTATCGGCTGTCACACTTGCTCCATCACCTGTAAAAACGTCTGGACCTCGCGCAAAGGGGTTGAATATGCGTGGTTTAACAATGTCGAAACCAAGCCGGGGATAGGGTTTCCGCAGCAATGGGAAAACCAGGACAAATGGAACGGCGGATGGGTGCGTAAAATCAACGGCAAGATAGAACCGCGTCAAGGCAGTAAGCGTATGATCTTGCGCAATATTTTCGGAAACCCTGATTTGCCTGCCATCGACGATTATTACGAACCGTTCGATTTCGATTACCAGCATTTGCATAATGCCAAAGAATCGAAAAACCCGCCAACTGCGCGCCCTTATTCGTTGATTACCGGCGAGCGCATGGAAAAAATCGAAGGCGGCCCGAACTGGGAAGAAATTCTGGGTACCGAGTTTTCATCTCGTTCGCGCGATATCAACTTCGACAACATCCAGAAAGACATGTACGGTGAATTTGAAAACACCTTCATGATGTATTTGCCGAGGTTGTGCGAACACTGCCTTAACCCGACCTGCGTTGCGGCCTGTCCCAGCGGCTCGATCTACAAGCGCGAAGAAGACGGCATTGTGTTGATCGACCAGGACAAATGCCGCGGCTGGCGGATGTGCGTTTCGGCGTGCCCGTACAAAAAAATCTACTACAATTGGGAGACGGGGAAATCGGAAAAATGCACGTTCTGCTACCCGCGCATCGAAGCGGGGGAGCCTACGGTTTGCTCGGAAACCTGCGTCGGGCGGATTCGTTATTTAGGCGTGTTGCTGTACGACGCCGACCGTATCGAAGCCGCGGCCAGCTGCGAAAACGAGCAGGACTTGTACCAGCAACAGCTGGATGTTTTCCTCGATCCATTCGATGAAGCAGTGATAGCGGAAGCGCGAGCAGGCGGTATTCCCGAATCCTGGCTGACAGCGGCGCAGGAATCGCCGGTTTATAAAATGGCGATAGACTGGAAAGTCGCGTTTCCGCTGCATCCGGAATTTCGCACATTGCCTATGGTCTGGTATGTACCGCCGCTATCGCCGATACAGTCGGCCGCGGAAAACGACCAGATCGGCATGGATGGCGATATTCCCGACGTGCGCTCCCTGCGCATTCCGGTGCAGTATCTGGCCAACTTACTGACAGCGGGCAAGGAAGAACCCGTGGTGTTGGGTTTGGAACGGATGCTGGCAATGCGGGCTTACATGCGCAGTCTTACCGTCGATGGCGTGGTTAATACCGAAGTCTTGGAGCGCGTCGGTTTGACCCAGTTGCAGGTCGAGGAAATGTACCGCTACATGGCGATTGCCAATTACGAAGACCGTTTTGTGATTCCAAGCAGTCATCGCGAATACGCCAGTTCCACTTTTGATGCTTACGGCGAGCAAGGCGACTGCGGATTCAGTTTCGGCAGCGGCTGTTCTACCGGAAACAATGAGACCAACCTGTTCGGCGGCAACAAGAAGCCGCAACGTGGCGGCGGTATTCCGATCAAGATTCCGATTAAAGTGGAACCGGCAAAATAAGGAATTAGTATGCAAACATTAAAAGTAGTCTCTCCGACCCAACACCTCATATCGTTCCCACGCTGGAGCGTGGGAACGATAACGCAGGAGCTAAAATGAGCATGCAAACCCTAAAAGTTCTATCGCTACTGCTGAGCTATCCCGAAGCCGAGATGCTCGAAGCATTGGACGAAATGGCGGCGGTTGTCGAGCAGGAAAATCTGTTGCCGGACGACCATAAAAAATCCGTATTGGCGTTGATCGATTCCTACCGCGGCGCAGATCTGCTGGATGTTCAAGAGGATTATGTGGCGCTATTCGACCGGGGACGGTTTTTGTCGCTGCATATTTTCGAGCATGTCCACGGCGAATCCCGCGACCGGGGGCAGGCCATGGTTAATCTGCTGCAAATGTACGAGGCGCACGGCTTTGAAATGTCCACGCATGAATTGCCCGATTACATCCCGTTATTTCTGGAGTTTCTGTCGCAGCAGGAACGGGCAGAAGCCGTGCAGTTATTGCACGATGCGATGCCTGTACTCAGTCTGTTGGGTGCACGGCTAAGCGAACGCGGCAGCGAATTTAGCGCAGTTTTCGATGCGCTATCGGGTTTTGCCGGCGAACCCGAAGCGCTGGCCGAAATCCGCCTACAAGCCGCAACCGAAGGCGAGGATGAAACTCTGGTCAATATGGATGAAATCTGGGAAGAAGAAGCCGTCAGTTTTATGGGGGCAGGGGATGCGTGCAAAAGTCAAGCCGCCGCCGTCAGCCCGATCACCATCACGCCGCGCGATGAATATTTAAAAGCGCAAAACCGTTCTCTTTAAAAGGAGTCATATCGTGGATTATCTCAATACCTTACTATTCGGCTATTACCCTTATATCGCGATCAGCGTATTTTTCATCGGCAGCCTGGCGCGCTATGACCGTGATCAATACACCTGGCGCACCGGTTCCAGCCAGTTTCTGCGCGCCGACGAATTAAGGCTGGGCAGCAATTTATTCCATATCGGCATCCTGTTGCTGTTCGTCGGGCATTTCGTCGGCCTGTTGACGCCGCCTGCGGTTTATCACGCCTTTGGCTTGTCGACGTCGGCAAAACAAATACTGGCTGTTATTGCCGGTGGCGTTTTCGGTGGCGTATGTTTAAAAGGCATCATCATCCTGATACGCCGTCGCCTGACCGATGCGCGCATTCGGGCCACCAGCAGTCGTATGGATATATTCATTCTGCTGCTGATCGGCGTACAGCTGGCGCTGGGTCTGCTGACCTTGCCGATTTCACTTTATCATTATGACGGCGCCAATATGTTGCTGCTGTCGGAATGGGCGCAACGCATCGTGACGTTTCGTAGCGGTGCAGCGGATCAAGTCAGCGAGATCGGCATTATCTTCAAATGGCATTTATTTTTAGGACAGACCTTGTTTTTGGTTTTCCCGTTCAGTCGTTTGGTGCATGTCTGGAGTGTGCCGCTGGGTTATATCACGCGACCTTATCAAGTCGTACGTAAGCGTTAAACCTAAAAACCGCAGTTAGTCCACGAAAAGCACGAAAGACACGAAAGAAATCAGTATGTTGTATTACGCAGTCATTCACCCTTTGGGTGACGATCTACAACTTGGTATCTCTTTGAATATTTTCGTGCTTTTTGTGTTTTTCGTGGATCAAATGATTTTTCTAGGTTAAAGAATAAGTAGGGTGCTTTCTTTACTGGTCGTTGAATTACCGCGTCATCAAGGTGAGCAAAGCATCAGGCAAATATTAAGGCTTAAAAAAAAAGCGGCTAAAGAAATTAGCCGCTTTTTTATTGTGAATGAGAGCCATAAATTGCTGTTAATTTACAACTCAGTCGGTTATCTGTCTTCTTTGGTAGCAGGAGTAGCCGTTTCAGCTGGAGCAGTAGTTGCTTCAGAAGCTGGAGTAGGTGCTGGAATTGCGATTTCACCACCAACGGTTGTGGTTGGTTGTTCGCTGCCTTTATCACAGCCACTAAGTAAAGCAAGGCTGATAATGCCAGTTGTCAGCAGGATATTTAATTTCATGTTTACACCTTTAATTTAGTTAGATTGGTAAGATAAAAAATTTTAAAAAAATGGTTGTCTAAAATTACCGCGAGTTAATTGTTCAATAAAAATAGCGGATCTAAGGCCTTAGTTGAATCTGATTCATTGCTAAATCCGTTAATTCATTCATTAACACAAGCTAGGCATTATTTTAGATCGGACTCATGATAGAGCAGGTTCCCTTAACGGCAGATTAACAAGCTATGCAGCGCGGTAGGATAGGTAGAGCAACGCGAACCCCATCACATCGGCGATATTGGATTATGATGGGTTCCGGCTATGCCTCTCGGCAACTGCTCCTGCATTGCTCTACCTTCTGCATCCATGCAGTCGTAAAGCGCCTACTTTGGGTGCTCTGCCTCCTGCAGCCATCCTACTTGGCTTTTCTTATCGGGACTCGCCCATGCCGTTAAATTGTTTTGCCAAATAGCTCGCATAGTTATCGGTCATGCCGCTGATATAATCAATCACGCGCATCAATGCCAGATATTTGGGCGTTAATTTTTCGCCTTTTTTGATTTGACGGTCAAAAGTATCCCTGCCAATCAGATCGACTACCCGTCTGCTTCTAAAAGATATTTGAGTAGGGTTGTCGACCAATTCTATAGCGGCGCTACACATAATATCTAACAGTGTCGAGATGATGTGGTATGAGCCTATTTCCAGTTCAATTTTTCGGGGATGTGAAAATATTTTGGTTTTTGCGGTATTTTTGGCCTGTTCTACAGACTCTCTGATATTAGCAGGGCATAAGGAAATTAAATCGCCATGTTTGCCTTGAAGGAGTCCTTGTTCATTGCTAATAAAGGCCTCTGTTGCCGCGTCAATGTACGCTGAAATAACCTTTCCTCTAATGAGGGCCGGTTTTTGCCTATCAGAGGCTTTTGCTAAATCAGCTTCCAGGCTATCGATTTCCGCTGGGTTCAACACCGGTTTCAATATATCAAAAATATCATCCCAGCGAAGAATGTCCATTTCAAGGCCGTCTTCGAGATCCAAAATGCCATAGCAAAAATCGTCAGCGGCTTCCATGAGGTAAACCAGTGGATGCCGGCAATACCAGTTATTGCCTGGTTGTTTTTCCAATCCGACCGCTAAGGCAATTTCATCAAAAATGGCCAATTCTGACTGAAAAACGCCATATTTATTCGGCTTCGGACGCTTTCCTTCGGCACTAGGTAGTGACGTCCACGGATATTTGATGAACGAGGCAAGCGTTGAGTAGGTCAATCTCATGCCGCCGTCATCAGGGTGATATTCTGAAGAAGTTAATAAGCGCAATCCCTGGGCATTGCCTTCAAAAAACAGGAGATCATGTTTCTCTTCAACGCTAAGGTCGGTCAAATGACGGTTGCCATCATATTTAAACCAGTTGCGAATGGCTTCTTCACCGGTGTGGCCGAAGGGCGGATTGCCAATATCATGTGCCAAGCAAGCAGATTGGACAATGTCCCCCAAATCGGTGGGTACAAATTCCCCAGGAAGACGGCCTTTTTCCTGTAATGCATGGCCGACTTTAATGCCTAAGCTGCGTCCAACACAGGCAACTTCAAGGCTGTGCGTCAAACGATTATGTATATGATCATTCGTCGCTAGCGGATGGACCTGGGTCTTCTTTGCCAAGCGCCTGAATGCGCCTGAAAATATAATCTTGTCGTGATCAGAATTAAAAGGCGAGCGCCCAAGCTCTTGTTTGGCTGCTGTACGCCCCAATTTATCAGTGTTTAATAGTGTGTTCCATTCCATAATCAGGTCTTTTAAGTTGAGTGTGTTTAGCTAAATAGGAAGGGTAAAAGAGCCTGACATCCTATCTGATTTAAGAACATTTTCGTACAGGGGTTATTTCTTTTTAAACCCATGCAGCATCGCTCGAACCAGATTTTCATGGTGGATATAGCTTTCAACAGCTACGCCTATAACATGTACAACCACCAAAATCAGCGTGAAGTTGGCGAAAAATTCATGCACTTCTTCCCACATCTTTTCGTTAGCGGAGCCTATAGCCGCCAGCGGTCCGGCTGCCTGGTCTGCGCCGTACACCGCAAAGCCGGTGATAACCGTCATCAATAAACTGACCAGCAATAATACAATCATCGCCGCACCCGCCGGATTGTGGCCGAGGTAACGCTGGGTTTTTAATGCGATCAAATCTTTAAGATAGGCAATCGACTTGGCGGGACTGCATAAAAAACTTGAGAACCGGGCATAGTCGTTGCCGATAAATCCCCAGATTAATCTGAACACCAATAATCCGCTTACCAGATAACCGGCCCAGACGTGAACCGTTAATAAGTCATCTTCAGTCAGGTAAGCGATAAAAAATCCGGCAACCAGCAGCCAGTGAAAAATTCTAAGCGGAAGATCCCATACTTTAACTAATTCTTGCGATTCCATTTTTGTACTCCTGTTTCTGTTGTGTGGATAGGGTATTGAGAGAAATTGAAAATGCAATCGAGCTTAACATGACATAAAAAAAACGGGTAGATCATTAGCTTTGCAGTTATCGCACGGCAAGCCGGAAATACCATTTCGCGCTAAGTGATTTTAATAGGGACTGTTTTTTTGTAACAACCTGTTCGATAACCCTAAAAACCGCAATTAGTCCATGAAAAGCACGAAAGCCAAAAGTAGGCGCCTCTAGGCGACACGAAAAAAATCAGTATGTTGTATTACACAGCCATTCACCCTTTTGGTGGCGATTCACATTTGGTATCTCTTTAAATCTTTTCGTGCTTTTTTTGTCTTTCGTGGAGCAAATGATTTTTCTAGGATAACGGCTTAGAATTGGATGACAACGTAAATCTGTTAAAAATCAGGCCAAAAAAAACGGCACCCGCAGGTGCCGTTTTCTTGAACTAAATAATCGGATTATTTACGATTAGTGATCGCCATCGTTTTGTCGTTACCTGTACCAGAATGCTGGACGCTCACGAACAGGGTGTGAGGGTCTTTACCGAAGTAAATGCCTGAGCCTTCTGCCGATTCGTCTTTCAAGGAAGCGAACAGGTGTACGCCGTCTTGATAACCGTCGTTGTTGGCATCTTCAGAGGCTGGGTCATAAACCCAGATGTCGCTGAAGCCGTTGTCTTCCACCATCCACAACTTGCCGTCAGGGCCGCTGGCCAGATTGTCTACTTTCGCGAAGCCGGTCGCACCAGTCGCCTGATTTTCGATCGGCGCATTCTTGCCGGCAGCAACGGCATATTTGACTGATGGCGTTTCTTCCAGTGTTACGGCCAAGACTGCGCTACGGCCACTGGTGTTGGTAGCGTTATCGACATCCTCGCAAGTCAGCGCGACGTACAGGGTCTTGCCAATGCGTTCCAGGTCTTCAGGGCGACAGAATGGGGTTGCGCCGACAGCAGTTGCCGCTACGCGGGCACTGATTTGCGCTTGGTTCATATCCAGAGCTATCCATTCCGCCGCGCCGGTTTTACCTGAATTCACTTTCAATGCGTAAAGCTGTCCGCCGCTTAGATCGCCATAAGTAGTCGGCATGAATTTGTAGATCGAGCCTTTTTTATCTTCGTCGATCACATAGACATTGCCTTCGACATCGATTTCCAGGCCTTCATGCGACAGAGAACCGAGTTTAGGCAGAACGGTCACGCTTTCCATGGTGGTCGGGTCGCCGGCTTTCAGTTTCAGCTCATAGACCAGACCGCTTTCGGCTAGTGGAGCATCCGGATCAGGGCGCTGAGAATCGATGACTTCTTCCGAAAACAGTATAGTATGCCATGGTGTCCAGACGATACCGTCGATCGCTTCCCAATCGTCGCGTCCGACCACTTCCTTGGCTTCCCCGGTTTTCAGGTCAACGACGGAAACCGCGCCGCCGCTATTACCATCAACACGTAGAGAATTGCCATCGTTGCCGATGGCGCCGCCGCGAACTTCATGGGTGCGGTACAGATAACGGCCCGCGTGTTTTTGGGTTTCGTTCACGGTGTTCATGTCGTTCCAGTCGGTGCCGACATAGATGTTCAGGTCGTTTTCGTCAGAAATGATAGATTGGCTATAGCCTTCTGGGATGATCCAGGGTGTAGTGTTAAGGTCGGTAGCGTTTTGCTGGCCGTAGGCGGAACCGGAAATAGAATCAAACGCCATAGGCCCTTGAATTTCAGAATCGGCAATTGCAAGAGTCGGGATAATTGCGCTAATAGCAAGCGATAATAGTGTTTTTGTAACTTTCATTATGTACTCCAGGATAGCATAGGGTTATTTGGCTGGCAGCCAACGCTTATAGTAAATAGCTTATGTTACAAAACGGAGTGGGTAGTGTTACAACTTGGTTAAGTTATTTTTTAACATTATCTACAATAGCCTCGGTTTGCCAGCCGCCGCCTAGCGCTTTATACAGGGCAACCATGTTGCTGGAGAGCTGGGACTCGCTGCTGACCAGCAAGCTCTGGGCCTGATAAAGCGTCGTTTGGCCTGTCAGTACATCGAGAAATGCGGTCAGGCCCTTTTGATAGCGTTCGTTGGCTAGTTGAACCGCCAGCTGGTTTGCTGCAACGGCTTGCGCCAGCGCCTTGTGTCGTTCCTGTTCTTTGCTGTAGGCGATCAGTGCATCTTCGACTTCCTTGAAAGCGGATAAAACCGTGGATTGATAAGTCAGGAAGGTTTGTTCAAATTGTGCTTTTTTGCTGTTGATATTGGCGTTCAATTTTCCCCAGTTGAAGATTGGCATCGTTAATGACGACGCTGCCGACCATGATTTTCCGAGTGGGGTGAAGTCGGTGATGGTGGTGTTTTGCAAGCCGATGAATGCCGCGAGGTTGATTTTCGGGTACAGCTCGGCGGTCGCAACGCCGACCGATGCGTTGGCGACGGCCAGCTGCCGTTCGGCGCGGCGAATGTCCGGTCGGCGCTGTAATAATTCTGAGGGGAGGTTGGTTATCACCTTAGTAGCAATGGTCGGGATAATGCCTTGTCGATCAAGCCGAACGACCAGCGCACCGGGTTCCTTGCCGAGCAACACGCTGAGTGCGTGTACCGATTGCTTGACTGCCGTTTCATAGTTCGGCAACTGCGCCTCGGTCGTGGCGGCCTGGGCTTGCGCTTGGGTCACTTCCAGCATGCTCGCAAGCCCTGTCTGTTGGCGGATTTGCGTCAGTTCCCGGGTTTCCTGTTGCGCGTGTAAATTTTCACGGGTTATTGCGATCAGCCGTTGATTGGCGCGTAGCTCGATGTAGTTGCGGGCGACATCCCCCAGCAGGGTGATCAGTACATCCCGGCTGTTTTCCACTTCGACATCAATCGTTGCATCGGCGGCTTCCACCGCCCGTCTGACGCCGCCGAAAAAATCCAGCTCCCATTGGGTGTCAAAGCCCATTTGGAAAATGTTGATGAACTGATTACCGATGCCAAAACCGCCGCCCGCAGAGGATGTGCCGGACTGGGAAGCCGATGAGGATGAGTTGTTGAACCGCCTGCTGACGTTGCTCTTGGCGTCCAAGCTGGGCAAGCCTGTGGCAATGGTCGCAGAACGCAGGACGCGGGCATCTTTAACCCGTTCCAAGGCAAGCTTTAAATCCAGGTTGGACGCGATCGCGTCGCCGATCAGTTGGTCGAGTACCGGATCATTAAAAGCCTTCCACCATTTGTCCGGTTGGGAACCTGTAGCCGCAGTCGATTCAGTCCATTGCCGGGGAACCGGTATTTTCGGGCGCTGATAGTCGGGGCCGACAGCAAAGCAGCCGGATAACAGCAGCGCGGCAAAAAGCGCAAGGGGACGACAAATCATAACGGTGAACCGCCGTCGCCGGAATAATCCTTGGCTTCAATGAATACGTCCATCTGCTGGCCCACATAGACGGGCAGTTGGTTCCTGTCAAAACTGTACAGCGCCTGCAATACCCGCGTATCCACCTGTTCGGTGCTGTCGCCGGTCAGTGATTTTTTGGGTATGACGTAAGGCTCCACATAAGCCGGAATCAGGTCGGTTTTGAAGTTTCGATTGCCGCGCAGGAAGGCCACGGCCTTGCTGTTTTTGTCGAACCGCCAGGCATCATTCTCGTCGATGTCTACCCGCACATGCAGCTGGTCCATGTTGCCCAGCACCAGCAGAGGCGTGTTCAGGGCTCCGGCCTGGGCGAATTCGCCAGGTCGGATGTTGACTTGCAAAACTTCGCCATTGACCGGCGCTTGAATGGCGAGCCGGGCCAGCGTGGTTTGTGTCGTTGTCAGCGCGGCTTCGGCCTGTTGCACCAGGGCCTTGGCGCTGTCCAGTCTGGCTGAGTTGATCAGCAGCGCATTGCGGCGTCTAAGCAGTTCCTCGGAACTGATGGCGCGCCGGTCGGTTATGGCTTCGGCCAAATCGCTCAGCGATTGGGTATCTTTGACTGAGGCTAAGGCTTCGTTAACGCCTGCCCGAGCTTTGGCGAGATCGGCACGTTTAACGGCCAACTCTGCACGGGTATCTCGGTCGTCCAGATAAAACAGCGGCGCGCCAGCTTTGACCTTATCGCCAACCTTGACGGCCACGGTCTTGACGATGCCGGACAAAGGCGTGCCGATCGCGATGTTCTGGCTTTTTGCCTCGACAATACCCGATCCGGCAATAAACGATTTAAACGGCGCGGAGGCAGGCACCGCAACGGCGGGAGCAATGGGTATCGGCTTATTGCTGTTGACGACCGTATAAGCCGCAAAAAGGAATCCGGCCGCTGCCAGTATCGGTAATGTGTATTTGACTTGCATATCACCTCCTGTGGATAATTTTATGGTTCGACAAGCTCACTACGAGCGGCTTAATTTAATGGTTGTTGTCCACGAAAAGCACGAAAGACACGAAAGACACGAAATTAAGCAATAGACTAATCGCATTAGCAATTTATCCCTTGGGTAATGATCTTATTTTTCGTGCTTTTTGTGTTTTTCGTGGACCCTACTATGATTGTTTCAGAATAGACGATGCAAAACATGCCTTTCACCTTGCCTCTTTGACCTTAACAATATGCCCGTCATCCATTTCGGCAATGCGGTCGGCGAAGTCGAAAATCCTGGCGTCGTGGGTTACGATGACCAGCGCCCGGTCTTTGTGCAAGGCCACTTCCTTGAGCAAGGTCATCACATTATGTCCGGTTTCATGATCCAGTGAGCTGGTGGGTTCGTCGCAAACAATCAGTCTCGGGCTATGAATCAGCGCTCGGGCAATGGCGACACGTTGCTGCTGGCCGCCGGAAAGCTCCGAGGGTAAGGCTGTCGCCCGCGCGCCCAAGCCTACTTGCTCCAGCACGGTGATGGCTTTGCGCTCGGCATCGCTGCGTTTCATGCCGTTGATGATCAGCGGTACCGACACGTTTTCTGCCGCGCTGAGTGCAGGCAACAGGTTGAAAGCTTGAAAAACAAAACCGATGTTGCGCGCCCTGAAATTCAGTTTGTGCTGATTGCTCATGTTCAGCAAATCCTCGCCGAATACCTCGCAATAGCCGCTGTCCTGATCGAGAATGCCGGCGATGACTGAAATCAACGTGGTCTTGCCGCAGCCTGAGGGGCCGACCAGCATCATCAGCTCGCCCATCGCAATATCCAGGTTTACGCCGTTAAGCGCGGTCACTTTTTGGTCGCCGGTATCGTAAATCTTGACCACATTCTGACAACGTACCGCCAATGATGATGGATTCATGTCTTAGGGATTTTGAAAAAATTCATTATTAGTATTGACTCAAAAAATAACCACGAAGAACATGAAGGGCATGAAGTTTCAATACGTTGAATGAATGAAATTATTCTCTTCATGTCCTTCGTGGTGAATATTTTTTTTTGGCAATTTTTCATAGTCTTGCTAGCCTTTAAACACGATAGCCGGTTCCAGACGGATTACTTTAAGGATGCTGATCAGCGCCGCAAAAACACAAATCGTACTAACCCCCGCGCCGCTAAACACCAGCAGTTGCCACGGAAACTTGAACGCCAGTATCGAATGGCGCATCGAATAGCCGAACACCGCAGTCAAACCCACGCCTAAACCGTAACCGATAGTACCGACTAAAACCGCCTGCAGCAAAATCATGCGCAGCAATATCCAGTTGCTGGTGCCCATCGCTTTCAGCACGCCGAATTGACGCAGGTTCTCCAGCGTGAAGTTGTAGAAAGTTTGCCCGGCAATGGCCGCGCCGACGATAAAACCCAACAGCACCGAAATGCCGAAGTTGATCGGGATGCCGGTGTTGCGCATAAAATACTCATAAGTGAGGGATTTAAACTCCTCACTCGTATAAGCCGCCAGACCGGTTGTTGCGTGAATGCGGCGGGTTAATTCGGCGAGATCTTGTCCTTGCTTGGCTTTAACCAGAACGAAGGACAGCAGCTTGCGTTCCTTGGGCGCGTAACTTTTGGCGCGGGAATACGTGGTATAGACCACGGGCTGGGACTGAAAAGTGCGGGTGACCTTGGCGATGCCGACAACGATGGCGCGGTGATCGTTTAACTCCAGGCTGTCGCCTACTTTAAGCGGAATGGGTTTGCCGCCGGGTGTCGGCGAAGGCTTGCCCAGTCTATCCCTGGCGCCGTCTATATCGACGATGACGCCGTCGCTACGGCGCAAATCTTCAATTGTCCCTTCGAGCATGACCGGCGGGCCGCCGATTAATGTGGCGTCGTCTAAGCCTACGACATTGCAGGTTTGAAAAGTGCCGTCGGCAAGCCGCGCTTTTAAAAGCCCCTTGTACATCGGCATCGCCCACTCCACACCGGAAATGCCGCGTACCCGGTAAAGCTCGGTATCCTGCAAGGGCTTGATGTCATCGACGAACTGCACTTTCGAGTCCATCACCCATATGTCGGGCAAACCCACATCCGAAATGAAACTGTAAGAGCGCGACATCAGCCCCAAAAAAATAGCCGGTTGCTGGGTCATGATCAACGATGCAAAAGTCAGACCCATGACGATACCGAGATATTTGCCTCGATCTCCCATCAGCATTTTTAAGGCAATGTGATTCATGGCTTTGGGCTCTTGGTTGGCTGAAATTAAGAAATTTTATCATGCAACGCAAATTGACAACGTACAACCGTATTCATAGAATACAAATCATGAACCAAATGACTTTTTTGCTAAAACTCAACACACGATGGCTGCGAAAGATTATTAGCTTTCACTGCAGTGCTGTGTTTTTGGTTCATTAATTCCATTTTAGCAAAGCAACTGCGGGTCTTGTCGCGGTTGCTTTGGTAGTCTTTCCGGCAAGATTCGCAGTTTTCCATTCTAAGGAGAAGTTTGTGCATCAACCCGAATCCGTTATATCGCAAAACAATCGTCAGGTTATTTTCGGTTATCTGTTTGTTTTACTCGGCGCGTTTGGCTTTTCTGCTAAAGCGGTATTGGTCAAACTGGCTTACAGCTACAGTCATCAACTGGATGCCATCACCTTGATGGTGCTGCGCATGGCGATTTCATTGCCTTTTTTTCTGGTAGTGGCGTTATGGTCGGCTCATGATTCGGCAAAAACAAACGATGCGCAACGCTTAAACAAACAAGACTGGCTGATGATTTTCGGTTTGGGACTATTGGGTTATTACATTGCCAGCTTCCTTGATTTTGCCGGGCTGCAATATATCTCGGCCGGTCTTGAGCGCTTGATAGTCTTCCTTTATCCGACCTTTGTGGTTTTGTTCACGGCGGCGCTGCAACGCCGGGCCATTAACCGTCATCAAGCTGTTGCGTTGGCTTTAAGCTATGCGGGGATGATGTTGGTGTTTGCTGACAATAGGGCGGCAATGGCATCATCGGGCTTATTGTTAGGTTCGGCATTGGTTTTTTGTAGTGCGATCGAGTTTGCCTTTTTTTTGATGGGCAGCGGCATGATGGTTAAACGGATAGGCTCGACGCGTTTTACCGCCTACTCGATGACGGTAGCGTGTTTGGCAACCGGGTTGCATTTCGTGATTCAGCACGGCGTTAAACTGTTGAATTTGCCGGCCAATGTTTATTGGCTGGCGCTGATCATGGCGATTTTTTCCACCGTACTTCCGGCATTTTTAATGAATGCAGGGATCAGGCGCATCGGCGCCGGTTCGGCATCCATTATCAGCTCTATAGGGCCGATAGGCACTCTGGCGCTGGCTTTCTTATTGTTAGGCGAGACATTGACCGCGGCGCAACTGGCCGGGACTGCTTTGGTGTTAATCGGCGTTTATGTGGTCAGCCGGGCTAAGTGAAGTAGGTTGGGTTAGGCGCGGCTTTTTGCGCCGTAACCCAACGGGTGTGACCCTGGTTTATCGGCTTGGCTTAACGTAATCAGAGTTATTCCTGCTTCCCATGTCGGGTTACGGCGTGGAAAGCAAAGATGCCTGAACTCCATGACCGGCGCGCCCAATCCGACCTACACATTTGGCTCATTTCGTCTTAAGTTTCTCTAATAATTGGAGCGTCAAAGCATCCTTCTCTCCATTAAAGTACTTGTCAAGGATACGGGAAAACATGGAGTATGGATCTGCCACACAGGCAAACAGTGTCATGGAAGATTTAAGCTTTAGATTATCAGGATAACCAAATATTTCTGAAATTGATCGTCCTTCAACGGTAAAAACCGCTTCTGCGCATTCCAACAGCCTTTTTCCAAGAACAGGGTGGTTCAGGTATTGTCGAGCTTCTTCTATGCTCTTAATGGCATAGTGTTTTGACGTTGTACTGTGCCCCAAGCCATCAATTTGCGGGAATATGTACCACATCCAGTGAGTGCGTTTCCGGCCGTTTCTTAACTCTGCGAGGACGCTGTCATAGATGCTTTCTTGCGCACTCGTGAAACGACTTAAGTCGACGTTGTCGCTTGCGTTTATCATGCTGATCTCCTTGTTGATCTACCCCGGCAGGTTACGATCCAGCTCAAGAGCGCCTGTTATACAAAGCCATCACAGTTTTGACGTAATTGCGCGTTTCAGGGTAGGGAGGGATGGAGTTATGGTATCTCATCACCGCCCCTTCGCCGGCGTTATAGGCGGCAACGGCCAGATCCAGATTCGAATTAAACATTCTGAGCAAATCCTTCAAGTAATGGGTGCCGCCGTCAATATTCTGCACAGGATCATTCCGGTTAACAACGCCATAGCGTCTTGCAGTGTCGGGCATTAACTGCATTAAGCCTACGGCCCCGGCTGTGGAGATTGCTCTGGCATTGTAAGCGGATTCCGCCTGGATAACGGCGTGTACCAGTCTAACATCAACCTGATGCCGGTTGGCCGCCTCGGTAATAAGGTCGGCGAATCTCTTCCTGTTGGAGCCCATATAGGGTAGGGCTGCGGCATAATTTACCGGCCTCGTTCGTATGATGCGTTTGTACAGGCTGTTTTTAGGCTTGTCGGTATAGTAGATGCTGCCGTCATTGGCGATAAATTTATAGATGTCGGCCTGCACCTCGTTTGAGATGAGTAAACTGGCTAAGATAATGGCACAAATCTGTCTGGAACAGATTTGCATTAACCCGAAGGGCGGCAGGCAGGATAGCCTGACGTGACAAATCTGTCTGGAACAGATTTGCATTAACCCGAAGGGCGGCAGGCAGGATAGCCTGACGTGACAAATCTGTCTGGAACAGATTTGCATTAACCCGAAGGGCGGCAGGCAGGATAGCCTGACGTGAATTCTCATCATGGCTACACCTATCTATCAGGTTTAATAACGATCATACTCGCGGCCTTAACCGCTCTGTTTCTGGCTTCATCGACAGTTTCAGCGGTGGCTAACGCAACTCCCATGCGCCTGTTGGTAAAAGCTTCAGGCTTGCCGAACAATCTGATTTCGCTGGTCGGGACAGACAAGGCTTTATCCAGTCCTTGGTAAATCACGCCTTGTGCATCCAGGCCGCCTAAGATCACCGCGCTAGCTCCCAGGCTGTGTATGCCGGTATCGACGGGCAAGCCTAAGATGGCTCTGGCATGTAATTCAAATTCGTTTTGTTGTTGGGTGACCAGCGTCACCATGCCGGTATCATGCGGTCTGGGGCTGATTTCGCTAAACCAGACGGTATCGCCTTTGACAAACAATTCAACGCCAAACAGACCGAGTCCGGCGATTTCATCGGTTATTTTAAGCGCAATATCCTGCGATGCTTTGATCGCGGCGGCACTCATGGTTTGCGGTTGCCAGCTTTCCCGGTAATCGCCGTTTTCCTGCACATGGCCTATCGGTGCGCAAAAGCAAGTCTCGACTTCGCCGCCATCATTCAGGAAACGAACGGTTAACAGGGTAATTTCAAAATCAAAGTCGATTTTTGCTTCGACAATGACCTTGCCGGTATCCACTCGCCCGCTGGATTTGGCGTAATCCCAGGCGGCTTTCAGCTGATCGGCGTTTTTAACCATCGATTGGCCTTTGCCGGATGACGACATAGTCGGTTTGATAAAGCACGGATAACCGATGCCTGCATCAACTGCCGCTTGTAGTTCATCAAAACTTTGTGCAAACGCATAGTTCGAGGTGGGGATTTTAAGCTGCTCGGCGGCAAGGGTTCTGATGCCTTCCCGGTTCATGGTCAACTGTATCGCTCTGGCGTTAGGTACCACCGTACATGACCCTTCCGCTTCAATGTCGACCAGCGCCTGGGTCGCAATCGCTTCAATTTCAGGGATGATGAAATCCGGTTGTTCCAGCGCAATCAGCTTTTTGACCGCTACCGTGTCGGTCATATCGATCACGTGGCTGCGATGCGCCACCTGTTGTGCCGGTGCATTCGGATAGCGATCTACGGCAATCACTTCCACGCCGTAGCGTTGCAGTGCGATAGCCAGTTCCTTGCCCAACTCGCCGCTGCCGAGCAGCAGGGCTTTGGTTGCGCTGTTTGATAAGGGGGTGCCTATTTTCATTCTGAATCCGCCAGATAGTTGTCTATGTCTTCTTTGGAGAAACCGATTTTTTTCGCCACGCGATCGGCATGGCTGACTCGGGAAATGCCTGCGACCAGTTTGTAGGTTGGCGCGTCATTGGCAAACTCGACCTGTCTTGGCAAGCCTGTTCCCTGAGCGACAAAATGATCGACCAGTTGATGGTTGTGGGTAATTAAAATAGTGCTGTTGCCTTTCCGGTAAAAGCCGTTCAGCACATTCGACGACGATTCCATTTTTTCTTCGAAGGTCGTGCCCTCGGATAATTCATCCAGAATCACCAGGCTTTTAGGGGTAGCCGCCAGAAAGATGTCTTTGGTGCGTTTCAATTCCGTACCGAACCGGCCTTCGCCGTCATCCAGATGACTGATCTCGGGTGCCTGGTAGAAAATCCGGTCGGCGACGGTCAGTATTGCCGATTTGGCAGGAACATAACAGCCGATTTGCGCGAGCAGCTGGATCTGGGTGACCGTTTTACAAAAAGCGGTCTTGCCGCCGCTATTGGGGCCGGTGACCAGTACCAGTTTGTCATCATCCAAGACAAAATCGTTGCCGACATAATCCGGGTTTTGTTTGCCTAAAACCGGGTTCCTGGCATCAACCAGATTTATCCGGTGATGCGTCGCATCAATCAGTTCGGGCAATACATGACTCCCGCCGAATGCCTCGGAAAATTTTATAAACGACAGCAATTCGTCGAGCTTGCCCAGCGCATCTAAAGTGTCAGCTACCGCCGGGGATTTTTTAAATTCATTTCTTAGCGGGATAATGCAGCTGTCGCGATCAAAGCCGCCGATAATCGGAAAATAAACCAGCAACAAAGGCACCAGGAAAATAGTCGCGGTCGGGATAGCCTCAACTGAAACCTTGAACATGTCGGTGGGAAAAAAATGCGCCAGCGCCCAGATGGCTCCGAAAAACAGCGTGATCAGCAGCGGTTTGAACAGGCGGGGTTTAAAAATAATCGCAGGCGAAAACGACGCCTTCCGCTGTTCCTTGCACTGGAGATTATTTTCAACAATATAAACAGGCCCTTCCATCAGCGAATAAGGTCTTGACTCTGAAAAAGTTTTTATTTGCTCGAAAATAGCTTTTAGATAGTCGCTTTGGGGGGCTTCTACCGCTTGAATTTGATCGACCAGTTCCAGCATAAAACGGATGCCGCGTTTATATTGCAGATAGCCGTAGCCTTCAATTTCGTGCTCTTCTCTGGCGGTGCCGAACGAGCCTAAAAATTCGCCGAACAACAGCAAATAGAAGTTTTTTTCATCGAGTAGCGCGTGTTGAACGATGCGCTCAAGCTGCTCTTTGAGTGCCGGATTGTTGCGCAGTTCTTCAACGGCTTGCTGTTTGGCTTTAATCTGATCCAGCGTATCCAGAGGCTGGGTTAACGAACGAAATAACACCGCTTGCCCGGCAATCGTTGAGGCGTGATTGACGGCGTCGAACAGCTGATCGACTTCAATCGTATTGAAGGTTCTTTGGTCAATAACACCGTCGCCGGTTTCCAGTGGTTTGCTGGATTTGATGGCCGGCCAGCTGCTATTCTGCCAGTTTTGTAAGAGTGTTCGTTTCATTTTTTTAGCCTTTTGGTTCGCTGTTTGCATCACTAAAAGTTTTATTTCAACGGGAGTGCAAGCTTTGCTTGTACTTGCAGGCAGAGCCTGCACTCCAGTGGTTAAAGCTTCTGTTCAATCAGATTAACTATAGCAGCAACATGAGTTTCTGAATCATTCAGCGCCGTTATATAGCGATACTCCACGCCGCCGGACTCCATAAAAATAGCCTTGTTTTCCATTGCTATTTCTTCCAGCGTTTCCAGGCAATCCACCGCAAACCCGGGACAGACAATATCTATGGTCTTAATGCCTTGTCCAGGAAGGCTCTTTAACGTGTCCACACAATAAGGTTTTAGCCATTGCGCCTTGCCGAACCGTGATTGGAACACAATCATCCATTGTTTTTGGTCAATGCCCAATTTCCCGGCAATCAAGGCTGCGGTTTTATGGCACTGGTGGAAATAAGGATCGCCCCATTGAGTCAGTTGCTCGGGCAAACCGTGAAAAGACATCACTAACAGCTCGTTTTTGCCGTGATCCCGCCAGCTCTGCTCGATGGATTCCGCAACCGCATCAATATAGTGGCTGTGCTGGTGATAATCACTGATAAATTGGATGCTGGGCAGATGTCGCCACTGATTGAGTTCCTTAATCACGTCATCATAGATTGATGCGGTAGTTGTCGAGGAATATTGGGGGTACAACGGCAGGATGATCAAGTTATCAATGCCTGCCTTTTTGAAGGCTTTTAACTGCTTCGCTATCGAGGGTTCGCCGTAGCGCATCACATGCCGGGTTGTCACGCCCTTGGCATTCAGCTTGTCGGCAACCCGTTCGGCCAATTGCAAAGTCAGAAAAATTAACGGCGAACCTTTTTCATCCCAGATTTTGCGATAGGCTAAGGCCGATTTTCGGGGACGAAAAGGCAGTACAAAAAAATGCAGTATCACCCACCACAACGGCCTGGGCAGGTTGACGACGCGGGGATCCCAAAGAAACGCTTTGAGAAATCGCCTGACCGCCTTGGGTGTCGGTGCGGTAGGTGAACCCAGATTTGCCAGTAATACGCCGGTTTTTTTTGCTGACATTGGTTCGGCTTCGCTCACCACAGGATCAGGTATGTCGGCTGATCAGATTTAAAAATTCCGAGCGGGTGCTGATTTCCTTACGGAAAATTCCGGTCATCACTGAAGTCGTCATGACCGAGTTTTGCTTTTCAACACCGCGCATCATCATGCACAAATGTTTGGCTTCAATAACCACCGCCACACCTCGGGCGCCGGTTGCCAGTTCAATCGCGTCCGCTATTTGCTTGGTCAGTTTTTCCTGAATTTGCAGGCGGCGTGCGTACATATCGATAACGCGGGCTATTTTGGATAAGCCCATCACCTTACCTTGCGGCAGATAACCCACATGACATTTGCCGATAAACGGCAGTAAATGGTGCTCGCATAAAGAATACAGTTCAATATCTTTCACGATGACCATGTCTTCGGTATCGGCGTTAAAAATAGCGCCGTTCAGCACTTCTTCCAGCGTTTTTTCGTAGCCGTTGTTTAAAAACTTGAAAGCCTTGGCTGCGCGTTTTGGCGTATCGATCAGGCCTTCGCGATTTAAATCTTCACCGACTGCTTCGATAATCCTGGCAAAATGCTGTTCCATAGTCTCAATCTCAGTAATAAAAATAGTCGGTCAGTATACAGCATGGCGTTGTGAATTTTAAAGCTTCGCTCTTTACCTACAGGGATGTAGTTTCGAGCGGGACGGGGTTTGCAACCCCGTTCCTAACGTTTCTGCGATGGCTGAGCTAAGTGGTTTCATTTAACGGACGAAAAACGTTTCGAACAGGGCTGCATGCCCCGTCCGGCAATCAGAATTTTAAAGCTTCCAAAATAACATTGATGTCGGCGCCGGGTTTGCAGGCATTTTCGCTCAGATGTCGGCGCCAAGCCCTGGCACCCGGTTCAGCATGAAAAAGCCCCAAAATATGTCGGGATATACTGTTTAAACGAACGCCATCGTTAAGCTCAAGTTGCTGCTGAATGTAGGGGATTAACAACGCCATAATCATTGCCCGTGACCGGGGTTCTTTGGGTTCGCCATAAAACCGCCGATCAACATCGGCCAATAGATAAGGATTGTGATAAGCCTCCCGGCCGACCATGACGCCGTCAACATGCTGCAAAATGTCTTCGGCCTGATCCAATGTGGTGATGCCGCCGTTCAGGATGATTTCAAGCCCAGGAAAGTCCTGTTTGATTTGATAGACCATATCATAGCGTAATGGCGGAACATCGCGGTTTTGCTTGGGCGATAGGCCGCTTAACCAGGCTTTTCTTGCATGGATAATAAAGGTTTCGCAACCGGCATCGGCAACCGTCGCGACAAAGTGCACCAGCTCCTGATAAGAATCGCGCTCATCAATACCGATTCTCGATTTGACCGTAACCGGGAATGAAACCGTCTGACGCATTGCCGCGACACAGTCTGCGACCAGCTCGGGTTCCGCCATCAGGCAAGCGCCGAAACGGCCATTCTGAACCCGATCGCTGGGGCAGCCGACATTCAAATTGACCTCGTCATAGCCGTAATCTTCAACCATCCTGGCGCAGAGGGCCAGCTCCCGTGGATTACTGCCGCCCAATTGAAACGCCATCGGATTTTCAGCCGGATGAAAGTGCAAAAACCGGTGAGGGTCGCCATGAATCAACGCGCCGGTCGTCACCATTTCGGTATATAAAAACGCGTGTTTAGAAATCAGCCGATGAAAATAACGACAGTGTCTGTCAGTCCAATCTAACATCGGGGCAACACATAGCCGATGCCTTGGATTATCTGGTTTTGTCATGAGTTTTTATGCATGTGGAGCGTCCCTGGCGGCATTCCCACGCCGGAGCGTGGGAACGCATCCCGCAACGCTCCAGCGTTGCCAAGCGAAACACGAGAGAAAAATTATTTTCCCCAGCATTCAGTCACTTTTGCGGCAGTCGTTTGAGTGACAAGCGAAGTCGTCTTTCCATCTTTATTAACAGCGAAAGTACCGCATGTGGCGTCTGCAAATGGCGCTAGCGGAGTCGCAGTAGCTGTGTAAGCCGTAGCGGTGTTTCCCGAGACGGCAATAGTGTAATGACCATCAGGTGAAGTAGCGCTGACACCTATATTTGCAAGTGTGCCGTAGCTTGTATGATTAGTCCGCCATTTTTCCTGTGCCAATTGCACCTGCAGCAGCGCCGCCTTGGCATCAGACCGTTTTGCCCTGATCACATATTCGGTATACGCCGGATAAGCAATGCTCGCCAGAATTCCGATAATGGCGACTACAATCATCAATTCTATTAAGGTAAAACCGGAAGATCGTTTAAACGTGTACATTGTTACACCTTTTTAAAGTTATTAAATGGATGCAAATATAGCATAACCGATACACGCGAAGATAATATTGAATAATGTTCAAATTTAATCGGCAAAATGTAGATTAGCTAACGGATTAAAATCGATAGTAATCTATAATCAGATTACATAAAAAGGTGGATAGACATGAACAGACAAAAACACGCCGGTTTTACCCTGCTAGAGGTAATGATAGTTGTTGCCATCATCGGTATTCTTGCGGCTATGGCAGCGCCATCGTTCAGCGAACAGATGAAGCAGCAGCGCATGGAAGGCGCAGCGGAAGGGTTGGTTGCGGCCTTGCAAAATACCAAAGCCGAGGCGATTAAAAGCAATGCTTCTATGGGCATTTTTTTTACCCCTATAACAACAGGCACTGATCTGAGCACTTGGTGTTATGGTATGGCGACAGCTGCAGCGACTTGTGATTGCACTGTCGCTGGTGATTGCGCATCAGGAAGCGTAGTACAAAGCTCTGATTTCAACGGCATAACCGTTAATTTTAATACCTCAGCATCGCGTAACTTCAGCCCATTGCGTGGTACAGGGACATCAGGGACAGTTACATTTTCTGCCGGCAACAACAAAACCCTTGGCGTTACCACAACTACGCTTGGCAGAATCCGTATCTGTAAGGATACAACTTCGACAATCGGCAGCTATTCCGATAGTGGAGCATGCCCATGATCCCGGCAATCAAATCAAAAGTGTTAAACAAAACACAACGGGGATTTACTCTTATCGAACTGATGATTTCTATGGTAATAGGACTCATCATCCTAGCTGCTGTCATCGGTATGTTTGTTTCCATGGTCAAAGCCGATAATGACTATCTTAAATCCGTTAGGCTCAATCAGGAACTGAGGTCTGTGATGAGTTTAATTACGCGGGATTTACGCAGATCGGGTTATAACGGACTTGCTGCAACACACGTTATAGCAGGAACAGCCAATCCCTTCGAATTAATGGCGACTACGGCAACTTCTGTTAATTTCGCTTATGATGTGAACAACGATGGCATAAATGACTGCGATAGCGAACGCTTCGGCTTTCGCTTAAACAGCGGCGCAATTCAAAGTGGAGGGTACACTTCTTCATGCGTTGCGACATGGCAAAATATAACCGATGAAAATCTAGTAGAAATAACTGCCTTCAGCGTTAGCGATCCAGATTTAGTTGGTGACGACCCCGAAGAAACCGTTACCCCAGGCAAGACCTCCGCTGGCATCACTACCCACCAAATAACGATTGAATTAACCGGGCAGCTGGTTCGTGACACTTCCGTTCGCCGAACTATTGCCGAGACAGTGGAGATTCGAAATGATGAATACTAAGCGAGACATAGAAAAGCTGGGTTTCCAAGGTACTCCTTCCACCCATCAAAAAGGGATGGCAACATTAGTCGTAACTGTCGTTGTACTAATAATCATTACCCTAATGGTCTTTTTTGCTGCCAAAGTGGGCATATTTGATCAGCGGATGTCCGCTAACGAATACCGTTATAAAGAGGCTTTTGCCGCTGCTGATGGGGGTTTGGAATACGCAACTCAGCAATTTACTGAAAATGTTAGCTTTATTAAAACTGTTGGCAGTAGCGGCGGAGATTATAAATACGATCCGAATAAAGACGGCAACGCAGATGCCATTCCAAATCCATTTCTGAGTAACAATAATCTGGCTGGAGGAACGGCTAGCGGTAGCGAAGCACGATTTACTGCGAGTGTTGGCACCACTACTTCTGGTGGTGTAACGGTTTACACCTTAACTTCAGTAGGTGAATCGATAGACAGAACAGGTACGGCATCGGTTAGTGAGCAAATAGTTATTCGGTCTATAACTGCCGGTAATACCCCTGATACACCGATTATTGCTGACGGCAGCATGGCTGTATCGGGAAATATGCATGTTGTAGCCAATCCCAACGGTTCGTGCACAGGTTGTGCGGTTTCGGTTTGGACGCATAACGCAGTTGATACGGGAAGTTCTATTTCCACCTGTCATATTTTGGGCTTCTTTCCTGGCGGGCAATGTCCTAATCCCAGTCTTGATGATTTGCATACACAACTAACCAATGGACCCGATCAAGGCGTTGATATTATCCAAATCGATCCTTATACAACTGATTCACCCGCTGGAAATTTTCCCCCTGATTTATTCGAATATATCTTTGGTGTGCCTTATACGCAATGGCAATCTATCAAGTCAGCTGCGGAAAGCTTAACGCCTTCGCAGGTATATTCAGATTGCAACAGCCTTGATTCCAGTTCCAAGGGTATTATCTGGATTACTGGCGATTGCCAAATCAATGCTAATGCCACTATTGGTAGCGAGGCGAATCCCGTTATTCTTGTGGTGCAAAATCATGACCTAAGTATTGGGGGTAATGTGACGATTTATGGCATTGTGTTTTTATTTGATGAGACCCCCGCGGATAATTCTGATGATCCAGATCTTGACATCGGCGGCGGTACGAAAATTATAGGGTCATTGATTTCGGGTGTTGATATTGCTGGTGGTACGGGCACAGTTGCTGTCGTTTGGGATAAAAACATATTTGACAATATCCAAAACAACTCTGGTGAAAGCTATCGTCAAGTTGCCTCTATACCTGGTAGCTGGCGCGATTTCTAATTTACACATTATCTCCAAAAGAAGAAACTATCATGAACAGTCAAAGAAAAAAACAACAGGGCGTGGGACTAATCGAGGTGCTGATAGCTGCCTTGGTATTTGCCGTTGGTATTAGTGCGGTAGTTAAATTACAGGGAACTTTTTTTCAGAGTGGCAGCAATGCCAATGCTCGTGCCACGGCAGTCAGCATGGCTCAAGCAAAATTAGATGAGTTTCACGCCACTGATTTTTCCGCTATTGCTGGTGGCACAGATAATCCAACACCAACTAGCGGCACAGCATTCACCTATGCACGATCCTGGACTTCAACTGATTACTATTATAATAACACCGGTGCTTTAACCACCCCATGCGGTAGTCCATGCAGCGTTGACCAAAAAGCGATTACGGTAACGGTTTCATGGAATGATCCTGATGCCAATAGCGATACAGTAGCATTAACCCATGTTATTAACAAAAACCCCTCGGATGCTTCCGGCTCGCTGGTAGGATACACAGCCGGTGGTAGCGGGGAAAAGCCGGTAGTCAATTATACCCAGCAAGCCGCGCCCGATGTCGTTGCACAACAAAGAATTCCGTCTACATCGTCAACATCTTCAACGTCGTCTACATCTTCAACGTCGTCAACATCGTCTACATCTTCAACGTCGTCAACATCGTCTTCAGGTGGAACATGCGACATTTACACGGAAACCGACAAACCCGATCCAACTATCGACGCTAACAGTGGCGGTACTGCGGATAACAATTTAGTCAGCTTTTCAACCACAACTTATAAAGACTGCGGGTCAGGTACGACACCTATTGCACTTAAAAAAGAGGAATTTTTCACGCTTAACTGCTCCTGTGAATTAACCAACGTCACCGGGCCAGGCTATGATCAAGAACATAAGGCAGTGACAAAGTCACAAACAGGTGTCAAATCAGGTCAGAGCAATGGGCAAAATGCGCTTTGCGACACCTGTTGTAGTGATCATCACGAAAACACCACGGGCGATCATGTATGTGATACCTCAACCGCAGAAGGCAGAAAAAATTGTTACACCCCTTTTCGCGGCGATAGTGAATTTTCTGGAGGCAATCATAAGCATTACGCAACGTCTGGTTCGTCAACCGCTGTTTCATCAGGGACTTACCTTGAGGCGTGTCGCTTAAAGCGTGTGGATGGTTATTGGACAGCGGTCAGTGATTGGAATTTGGTAGGCTTCAACGTCTTTGTCCGCAACGACCTAACGAATTCCGCTAATTTAACCAGTTATCAAAATTATGTGGCAAGTACAGTCAATGCTTATGTAGTAGACAGTGGTACGGCTGCATCCCTTTGGACTGCGCCTACACCAACTACTCCAGCAGATGGGACGCAAATGATGGCGCGTGGTGTATTTGTCGATTACATGGCTCCATCTGAAAAAACCGGATTAAACTTTACCTTAGCGGGCTTAGTGCCTCAAGAGGTGCCGTTTTATGAATACCATGTCACAAATTTGGCTGATTGGAAGACAACCAAAACTGACGATAGTAGTCCTAACACAAGTACAGCGAGTCCTTGTCCGCTAACAGGCAATAATGCCAGCGCCAACCACACATGTGTTGACAGTCCTACGGTTTCACAAGTTGCAAATGCGAACCAAAACCAAACTTTAGAAAAAGGTGCTTTTAGAATAGGAACAGACGCTAATGCCCCCACCTCTGTCATTAAAATTGTTGCACAGATGAAGACAAGCAACACGGGTGTGGTTGGGACATCTGCAATCGGCTCAACAGATGCGACATTGGTTTCGGCTTCAGTCACCGTGCCTTTTACCGGCGGTAGCAGCAGTGGCGGCAGCTCCACACATTCAATTTCTCTCGCATCAAATGCGAGTCTATCTTGCCCTCTTACATGGGGGACTGGTAACAACGCACCTACATATAGCTCTCAAAATGTTGGTTCCTGGAGCGACATTACTTTAGCTTGTTCACCTTCTTCTGGGGGAGCGTCGTCTTGCCTGGAATATTCAAGCGTACAATCATCAGTAACGGTAACTGCAAGTAATACGAATAGCTTGCAGTGCGTATATCCTGGCTCAGGAAATACCTTTAGCTGCCCATCGTCCATATCTTTAACTGTTGCTTCGCTGAGTGGAACCAAAACATGCTCAATTGAGATGAGTAAGTCAGGTAATTCGGCAGCGTGTGCTCTACTTTGTAACTAAGCTGATATTGTGGATATGGTGGATTCGCCAATAGGCAATTCACCATAGCTTCAAAAATAGTGGCGATTTGTTGCTATTGCGACTCGTTGAGTCCTATAGTGGACCCCATTGTCCAGACAAATAATGCCTTAATTTAAGATAGAGCCCTGTTCACACTCCAGCTGAATGGCGCTGTCCCAATTTTTTTATACGGGAACTGATATTTCTGCCGCTCCGTATTT
>NZ_JAWPOH010000003.1:99624-157482 GCF_037671525.1 Methylobacter svalbardensis | reverse complement strand
CTTGTTGGGTAGCGATCGAGTGACCAGGACGGCTGGGGCAGCCGCAGGCATCAGCGGTCGCGTGATTTTTGCCGCTTGTTGGGCAGGGATGCCCATAAAAGCTGTCGCAAAAATAGCGACTCCCCGCTTAGTCTTTGTTTTAACAATCTTACAGTAAAGTTGATTAGAAATCCTTATTCGATATATCGCCCAATTCTCTCTTTCCTTCATTATCTTCATGTCCTTCATGGTAATAAAAAACAAGTTATAAACTGGATAACATTGTTACGTATCAATACCCCATCCAGGACTGGACAAAGGGCTGATAAAATTGAATATCCTGTACGGTCGCGCCGCGTCTGCCGACCAAAGCCGACGCAAAAGCTTGCGCCCGTTCCAGGGTCAACTGGAGCGGCCAGTCCAGATTAATGCCCAACATCAATACTGACGCAAATGCATCGCCGGCGCCTACGGTATCGACTATCGCTACTGTTTGCGTCGGCGTGACCACGGCTAATTGTCCCTGCGCATTAATCGCCAGGGCACCGCGTTCGCCACGGGTGACAATCAGCCCTTCCAGCTTATGTGCCGTTAAAAACCGGTGCATTGCAGCTTCCAAGTCGGTCGACTCCGGTTGCAGCGCCTGCAACTCGTGATGATTGAGTTTGACCCAATCGGCATCGTCAACCAGAGCCAGAATGTCGGTTTTATTCCACCAGGGTTCGCGAAGATTGACATCCATAAACAGCTTGCCGCGATGCTGCTGTTTTAAAGCCGCCAGCGTCTGCTTTGAAACCTCATTCCGCAGCGCTAAACTGCCATGATAAAGCAAACCATCAGGGTTTTTCAGCATCAACTCATTGGCGGCAATAAAGTCATAGGCCTGTTCCGGCACAATCACATAACTGGGTTCGCCCTGTTCGATAGATACCTGCACCGTGCCGGTCGGATGCTGCTTATCCCGTTGCAAGCCGGATAAATCCATCTGCCAATCCTGCATGGCTGTTTGTACAGCATCGCCCATAGTATCAAGCCCTACCCGACTGATAAAACAAGGCTGTTGTCCGAAAGCCTGCAAATGCCAGGCGACATTGAACGGCGCGCCGCCCAGCACACAACTGCCGTCGGGAAAGTGATCGAACAACACTTCGCCAAAAATAGAGATCGGGTTTTTATTCATTAAGGCTGATCCAGTGTCGAGTCTGCGGCAGATAATGGGCAACGCCCTCTAATAGTCCGGCACTGTAGTTGCCGTTCATTCCCATAAAACCACCTTGAGCCAGATACAGCGCATCCTCGGTGTTATGCAACTTTGCCAATTGTTGGGCTTCCTGACTCACGGCGGCGCTGGCGTTGGCGACCAATACCGATTTGATGGCGCTGGTCATGACCGGCAGGTCATTACCACTATCACCGGCAAAAACAGTATGATCCAGATCAATACCCAGCTGCTGCATTAAAAACTCGACCGCATGAAATTTGGTGGCGCGAGCAGGCAGCACATCCAATAAGCCGATATGCTCAGACTCATCGACGCTGTAAATCAACTCCGCGTTGATGGCATGCATCGCCAACAAGCCGCGCATCTTTGCCAGCAACTGCGTTAAATCAATATCCAGCGGCAGATAATAGCTGAGCTTGAAATGGTTTTGCTTGGCGCTTTCTTGCAGTGTTAATCCTGACAACTGTGCGAATAATTCATGCAGCTCGGCATGATCTTTACCGGCCCAGTCCGGTGCAATTTCATCAGCCCATTGCGGCCATGGCTGCCAACCTTGCGCACTGACCGCATAGATCGTGGTGCCGACATCGCCAATGACAAAATCGGGCATCGGCAAAGCGAATTCGGCTATTGCTTCTTCTATCAGCGCCTTATGTCTGCCCGAAACATAAGCCAGCGTAATTTCCGGCCGGGCGACTAACGCAGCAAACAGCGGCCTCGCCTGAGCCGACTCGGGAGCACTGCCGTTCGGCAATAAGGTGCGGTCAAGATCCGTACAGATCAGTATTTGTTCGGTCATATCGTCACTCAGGCCTCATTAAAAAAATCGTAATGTTCTATGGCTTCAATAATGCCCAATGCATGCGGCTGTTCTGCAAAATAAATCCGCTCCGGTTCATACAGCTGAGACAGTTCTTCTCTATGGCGGTTGGCAACGACGACCGCTAGGGTGTTGCCTTGCATCATATCTTCATCAGCTCCCGAACCACCGGCAACCAAGATGCGTTCCAATGGAATATTCCATTGCCGGGCAAAATAGCGCAGGGCCAGCCCTTTGGACGCACGTATCGGCACAATATCGAAAAATTGTCCAAAGGCCTGATGGGCATTGACTGCCTGATCTTCCTGTCGCAACAAGGCGTTGATTTCATCAGGGCTGGGCGCCCGTTCGGAATCGTAATGGTAGGAAATTTTGAAACGGCTTTGTTCGCTTTTCGGCTGTAAAACCAAGCCCGGAATTTCGGCTAAAATCCGGCGTATCGCTTTAGGATTCCAGTGGTGGTCGATATGCCGGGCCCATGCGGTATCGGCGGTAATATGCGGGGCATAGTAAATTTCGGTACCCAGGCTGGTGATTAAGACATCCGGTGTCGGCAGGCCGTTTTTCTTCAGAAGGGCTAATGCCGTATCCAGCCTGCGTCCGGTCGCAATGCCGAAAAAAACATGTTTACGCTGAGCGCGCAGATACTGGACAAATTTCTGCAATCCTTCGGCATTGCCGAGCAGACTCTGATCGATGTCGGTAAAAATAGCGCGGTCTTGATAACGCAACAAGTTGGGTTCGCGCTTTACTTTATGAATTGGTTTTTGCTGATCAAGCAAGGGCTTGATTTTTTTTAAATAACTCTTGGCATGGGCCTGCCAGGAATAAAATTTACTGACATTTTGCAAACCGTGTTGAGAAAAGCTCTGCCATTGTTCAGGATCTTTGAGTATTGTTAACAGTGCCTGAGCAATAGCCTCAATATCCAAGGGGTCGACTAACAAACCGTTATGACAATTACCAATAATATCCACCGGTCCGCCATTTTCAGTGGCTATCAGCGGCACACCGCAGGCAGCAGCCTCCAGCAGCGTCAAGCCAAACGGCTCAGTCAATGCAGGATTAACAAACACGCCTTTTGACAGCGCCGCCAACCGGTAAATATCCGGCACTTCTTCCTGGTTATGGTGTTTGGGAATGGCGATACATCCGTACAGATCATAGCAATCGGCCAATAACAGTATTTCGGTCAATACCGATTGTGCGCCTTCATCCATTTCGCGGATATCGTCGCGATTACCGGCAACGATGACCAGATTGGCCAAGGCCTGCAACTCGGTTGACTCTCCATAAGCCTGTACCAGCGACACGATATTCTTGCGCTCATCGGGCCGCGATAGCGCCAGTATCATTGGCTTTTTGGGATGCTTTAAAAAATGTTTCAGACAGCGTTTAAACGGAAAAGCATAGGCTTGGCCATCCGCCGGATGGAATTGTTCCAGATCGGTGCCGGGCGGCACTACCACCATGCGTTCAGGATGATAATAATTATACAGCTCATACTGCTCGGCGATTTCATTGCGGGTGCTGGTAATGACCAGACCCGCAGTGGCAAGGGTATCTTCTTCGGCATTAATGCGCCGCGAGATGTTATAACGCTGCTCCAGCACCTCGCCATTAAGCCCCATCGCCAATAACCGGCTGCGTTTGTCTCTGCCTAAAGAATGTCCGGTAAAAACCAGCGGGATGCCGGTAAGATGCGACAAGCGCATACCGACATAACCGGCATCGGCGTAATGGCTGTGCAGTATATCCGGCATTTTGGGTTGCTGATTTAGCCAGTGCAGCAGATTATCGGTAAAAATATCCAGATAATCCCAAAGATCCTCTTTTTTAAGGTAACCGTCCGGACCCGCAGCAATGCGGATAATACGGGCTTGTTCGTTGAGCCGTTCGCAAGGGTTGGCGTAATCGGTGTGGATTGCGGGATCGATAATCTCACGAGTCACCAAGTCAACGCGGGCGACCGCTTTTTGTTGCGCTAAAGCCTTGGCCAGGTCGACGACATATTTGGTCTGACCGCCAGTATCGGCGTCACGACCCAGTTCCAGATCATGCCCGCGAATTAAGCCGTGAACACTAATCAGCAGTAAGTAAAGTGAATTTGTTTTACCTGTCATATCCATTCCATATTAGTAGCGGGCGAAAGGTTTTATGATTGCCGTGTTTTTATCATACCTAATTTTGGCGGGCGGGATTCGGGTTTTTGGGATTTGTTATGTTGCCGGTGAGCAAGCAAAGCAGGCGGATTTTGACCTGACCGGCTACCGGAGCTGATAGCTCATCGGTAATAGCGGGCTGCCAGATCGTTGGGATCGGCACCGAAAAAATAACGCAGCCGTAGCCGCCACATCAGCAGGATGGTTCTGAAAATCCCCTGTTGCTGCCAGCGCCGCGCCGAGGTGATGACTTTGGCGTCAATGCAGCAAGGTCTGCCCAGCTTTTTCAGCCGTGTACTGATAGCGATATCCTCCATCAGTGCAATGTCCGGAAAACCGACAACCGCCTGAAAAGCCTGACGGGTGATGAACAAAGTCTGATCGCCGGTGGCGATACCGGTCAGCCGCGAACGCCGGTTCATCATAAAGGCGATCAGCCTGAATATCGGCTGCGGATTGTCGAAGCCGATATCGAATCGGCCCCAGTGGTAACCATCGGCCACCGCCTGCATGATCAGGATTACAGCGTTATCCGGTAATCGGGTATCGGCATGTAAAAACAACAGCACATCGGCTTGAGCCATCGCCGCGCCGCAATTCATCTGCCGGGCTCGACCGCGAGGGCTGTGCAATACTTGATCGACCAGCGGCTTTGCAATTTCCGCGCTGCGGTCGTTGCTGCCGCCATCGACCAGCAGCAATTGACAACGGTCCCGCAGCGTTTGCAAGGCGTGCAGTTTGAGCGCAATTTGTCCGGCTTCGTTAACGACGGGGATGATAATGCTGAGATGGGGCTTCATCCAGGCTGATAGCTATAAAGCGCCGCCGCAACTGCTACCTTGTCCTGCGGTGCAACCGTAGCAATGCGCGGCCGTAGCAATGGCCGAGCCGTTCAAGGTTTCCAGGAGTAAATCGCCGATATGCACACGCGGCTTTGTCGTTGCCCCCAACGGCATGGACAGCATCTGGTTGAAGTCGCAATCGTAGACATAACCCTGCCAATCAATACTTATGGCATTAAGACACATCAGCTGGGTGAGATTGTCCTCGCGAAAATGGCTGCGCAATAAGTTTAGATAGGCATCAAATCGCCCCTGACTGACCAGCATGCTGCCGAAACGCTTGATCGGCATGTTGACGATGGCATAGAGACGGTTAAAGACGATGCCGTATTGTTCCAGCAAATGCTGTTTATAGGCCTGTTCCAGGGATTGTTGATCCGGCGGCAATACCGCATCTTGCGGGTTGTAAACCAGATTAAGCTGCAACGGGCTGTTTGGCTGACCATAACCTAGTCGATTCAGGCGCTGCAAAGCAGTAATGCTGTCCTTAAATACGCCTTTGCCGCGCTGTTTGTCGACATTTTCTTCCAGATAACAGGGCAGGGAAGCGGTGATTTCTACCTGCTGATTAGCCAGAAATTCTGCCAAGTCGAGATAACGATCATCTTCCAGTAGGGTTAAATTACAGCGATCGATGACCTTAATTCCCAGGTCGCGGGCCGCCTTCACCAGATAACGAAAATGCGGGTGCATTTCCGGAGCGCCGCCGGTTAAATCCAGGGTATGAATATTGGCCGCCTGTGCCAATGCCAATACCTGAGCCAGGGTTTCCAGGCTCATCATTTCGGTGCGTTTTGGCCCGGCGTTGACATGGCAATGCACGCAACTGAGGTTACAAAGATAGCCAAGATTGACTTGCAGAATTTCCAGCGGTTTGCGAGAAATGGCCGGAAAGTCGCTGTTGGCCAGTAGGGGTCGGGTATCGTGCATGATTAATCCTTGGAAAACCAAATGTCGCCGTAAAAGGCGGAAACCTGTCCGCCACTGTTATCAGTATCGGTCATCAGTGCCACCGCATCGATAGCACTTATGTTTTCACCGAACAGCTTTTGCCAGTCGGCTTTCACATGACGCTTTTCATTGTGCCAGACATTCAGCGTCGCTTCCTGACCGCGCAAAGCCAGCATCATCGCATGATTGCCGGCAAAAGCATTGGGCCAGACGCTATCCTTTGCCGTGTTGCCGACCCAGACATAATTAAGCGCCTTGGTTTGCCAAAACGCCAGACCCCCCTTGACCACTATATATAGGCGGGCGGCGTAATCGTCCCCGGCCTTGCTTTGTTCATTAAGGCCGGTCAAGCGGGTGGCAATCCGCCACGACCAATTCAGAAACGGCGTTTGTTCAAGATCGATGCGCTGCTCCTTAAACAATCCCGAAGCTGCGGCTTGGCTGTCGGCCTTTAATGCCACGACGCCATCCAGAGTTTGCAACCGGTAACGGGTTTCGCTTTTAAAGCTTTTATGTTCCCAGCCATCGAGTCGGTTGCGGCTGAATTCACCGATCATCAGTTTAGGCTCGGCCGCCAGATTCTGTGCGGCTAAAGCCGTCAATAATACGATAAACAGCGGTCTCATGACTGGGTTGACAGGCGCATGTCTAGCGTATCTTGCTGTATTCATAATGAATGCTCTAAAAGTAATTGATGAATGGCGGGCGTGTCAATAACGACGTATGCGATAAAGCCTTATTGGTTAATAAGTCGTGGACGATACGCATTCCTTACAAACATTTTGAGCGATGGAGCAGCAATCAATAAAGCTGTGCTGATCATTTAATTTGTAAGTAGATGGTTTTTATGTCGACCTAACGATTGATTATGGGTCGATAGCAGAGCAGAAAATCTAACAAAAAATCAAATAATGATTATGGTTTTTTCTTGATCGTCATATTGTAAATCTTGAAGCACAGTATCGATGCGGCCAGCAGCAGTGTTATTGCGTTTGCTAGGATAATCGCCTTATCGCCAAGATGAATGCCGTAAATAAGCCAACAGAATACGCCCAAGGTAAAGGTGCTGTACATGCCCAATGAAAGGGAGGCGGTATCCCTTGTTTTTATCGTCAATATTGCCTGAGGTACAAATGACGCGGTAGTCAGTGTCGCGGCTAAATAGCCAAAAATTTCGGGGGTCGTCATACGTATTTTAGCCTATGGCCATTATTTTTCAGCAGCAGCTTTTTTTAGTTTCTTAAGGGCGCTCTGCCCGACAGCGTTGACAAAATCATCGATATTTTCATACGCCTGCTCTTGGGCAAAATTGACTATGGCCATGACTATCTTTTTAGTTCCTGCAATTTCAACGTGTGTTCGGCCGCAACCTTCACAGTGAGTTCCTTCGTAAGTACATTTATCAATACAGGGGCTGAATTTCATGGGATTTTCTCTCAGTGTTATCACTTTGTTGGTTTAGGATTTTGCATAGCCGGAAAAACTAAAGCAGATGCAATTTCTTCTGTGGGAATTTTACCAGATTTGATCGTGCATTTTCATAAAGAAACCGGCAGGAAAGATCTTGCTTGACCAACAGAGACCTGGATGCACAGGCTTCAAATTCGGCAAGCAATTTGTCGTTATCGCCCAATTAAATGCCAGTACATCAACGGGTGACGCATCGCTCAGGCTCACTCCTTGGGAAATTGCTGCCGATTAAGCAAGCAAAAAATCAAAAAAACAGTCGCAATTTTCAATCAGAACGCGATTAAGATCTTTAGTCTCAGGTGATTGGCTTCATTTTCCAGGCGGTATATTTGTTAAGGACGGCAATCAATAACAAACACTGCAAAATCTTGCTTGGCATAGTAAAATGCCTCAAATCACTCAAATTACTCATGTCAACATGGATCAACGTACTGCGGAAGTAGAGCGAAATACGCTTGAAACTCAAATCAAAATCAAAATTAATCTGGATGGCTCAGGTAAATCCTCATTTTCAATCGGCGTGCCTTTTCTTGAACATATGCTTGATCAGATCGCCAGGCACGGCTTGATTGACATGGATATCACCGCCAAAGGCGATTTAGCCATTGATGATCACCACACCGTAGAAGACGTCGGTATTACCCTAGGTCAGGCGTTCGCCCAAGCCATGGCAGACAAAAAAGGCATTGTTCGCTACGGACATGCGTATGTGCCTTTGGATGAAGCCTTGTCGCGCGTGGTGATCGATTTTTCCGGACGTCCCGGCTTGTTTTATGAGGTTAAATACCCCAAAGCCATGATCGGCCGTTTTGATGTCGATTTGTTTCGCGAATTCTTTCAGGGCTTTGTCAACCATGCCGGCGTAACCTTGCATATCGACAACTTGAAGGGCGCCAATGCCCATCACGTCGCCGAAACCATTTTTAAAGCCATGGGCAGAGCTATTCGTATGGCGATTACCGCCGACCCGCGTATGGCGGGCATCATGCCATCAACCAAAGGCAGCCTTTAGTCTTTTACGTCGCACCTTTAACCTGTTTTATTTATGTCTACTGTCGCTGTCATTGATTACGGAATGGGTAATTTGCATTCCATCGTAAAGGCGCTGCAACATGCAGCGCCTGAAGTGGATGTTGTTTGTGTGTCCGATGCGGATACCATCCTGGGTGCCGACCGGGTGGTTTTTCCCGGTGTCGGCGCGATACGGGATTGTATGCAGGCGCTCAACCAATCGGGCTTAGCCGCTGTTATCCAGGAGGTTGCCAAAACCAAGCCTTTGCTGGGGATTTGCTTAGGGATGCAAGCCTTATTGACCGACAGCGAGGAAAACAACGGCACTCAATGTCTGGATGTTGTTGCCGGACATGTGGTGCATTTTGCCGAATCGTTAACAGACGGCGATGGCAATGTCCTCAAAATTCCACACATGGGCTGGAATCAAGTCCATCAGCTACATCAACATCCGCTATGGGAAAATATTCCCCAGGATAGCCGCTTTTATTTTGTGCACAGTTATTATGCGCAGCCGGATGATGCCGCAGCTATCGCGGCAACGACGCAATACCCGAACGCATTTACCTGTGCGTTGGCGCAAGACAATGTTTTTGCCGTACAATTTCATCCTGAAAAAAGTCAGGCAGTCGGTTTACAACTGCTGAACAATTTTTTGCATTGGGATGGACACGTTTAGTTACTATTGACTGATTACCCGCCGTTGAGGATTTTAGTGTTATGTTATTGATACCTGCAATCGATTTAAAAGAAGGGAAGTGTGTTCGTTTGCGTCAGGGACGCATGGACGACAATACGATTTTTTCCGATGATCCGGTCGCCGTAGCAGGCAAATGGGTTGCCGCCGGCGCCAAAAGAATCCACTTGGTTGACCTGGATGGCGCCTTTGCCGGAAAACCCAGAAATGCCGAGGTGATTCATGCCATAGTAGCCGCCTACCCGAATGTGCCGGTACAAATAGGCGGCGGCATTCGTGATGAAGATACTATCCAGGCCTATCTTGATGCCGGTGTCGAGTATGTGATTATCGGCACCAAGGCGGTCAATGAGCCGAATTTTGTCAGAAATATGGCGCTGGAATATCCGCGCCACATCATCGTCGGGCTGGATGCAAAAGACGGCAAGGTGGCTATCGATGGCTGGTCGAAACTGTCCAAGCATGACGTCATCGATCTGGCCAAACATTTTGAACAAGATGGCGTCGAAGCCATCATCTATACCGATATTTCCCGAGACGGCATGATGTCCGGCGTCAATGTCGAGGCGACAGCAAAACTGGCGCGTGCGATCCGGATTCCGGTTATCGCTTCCGGCGGCATTACCAATATGGACGACATCAGGGCTTTGGGTGCAGTCGCCAGTGACGGCATTATCGGCGCGATCACCGGTCGGGCGATTTATGAAGGCACGCTGGATTTTGCAGCGGCTGAAAAACTAGCGGAATCATTTCAATAAGATGAGCTTAGCCAAACGCATTATTCCCTGCCTGGATGTCGATAATGGCCGCGTCGTCAAAGGCGTAAAATTTGTCGATATCCGCGATGCCGGAGACCCCATAGAAATCGCCAGACGTTACGACCGCGAAGGTGCCGATGAAATCACCTTTCTGGATATTACCGCCACCCATGACAATCGTGACACCATCGTCCATGTGGTTGAACAGGTCGCCAGCGAAGTTTTTATTCCGCTGACAGTAGGCGGCGGCATCAGAACCCTGGAAGATATTCGCCGTATGCTGAATGCGGGTGCCGATAAAGTCGGCATTAACAGCGCGGCGGTTGCAAATCCGGAATTTGTCCGCGAGGCGGCGGAGCGTTTCGGCTCGCAATGTATCGTAGTGGCCATAGACGCAAAAAAAGTCAGCTCACCTGGCGAACCCAGCCGGTGGGAGATTTTCACCCACGGCGGCCGCAAGCCGACCGGCATTGATGCGATTGCCTGGGCAAAAAAAATGGTCGGCTACGGTGCAGGCGAAATCCTACTGACCAGCATGGACCGGGATGGAACCCGCGAAGGTTTCGATTTGCCGTTAACCCGCGCCATTAGCGAGGCGGTAACGGTGCCGGTGATTGCCTCCGGCGGCGTCGGCAATCTTGACCATCTGGCTGACGGCATCATTGAAGGCAAGGCCGATGCGGTGTTGGCGGCCAGTATTTTTCATTTTGCCGAATATACCATTGAACAAGCCAAGCAACATATGGCCTCACGCGGCATAGAGGTGCGTTTGTGAGCGTATCCTGGCAGGATGAAATACGCTGGACCGAAGACGGACTGGTACCGGTTATCGCGCAACAGGCAGAAACCGGAAAAGTGCTGATGTTCGCCTGGATGAACCGCGAATCATTAGCGTTAACGGTTGCCGAAGGTTATGCGGTGTACTGGTCAAGATCTCGTCAGAGATTATGGCGTAAAGGCGAGGAATCCGGGCATCGGCAGAAAATACTAGGTATTTTCCTGGATTGCGATGAAGATGTTATTCTGCTTAAAATTGAACAAGAAGGCGGCATTGCCTGCCACACTGGCCGTGAAAGCTGCTTTTATCGCAGTCTGGTTGACGAACAATGGCAGACCGTCGAGCCGATATTGAAAGATCCTGCGACTATTTATAAAAAATTATGAGCGACGTATTACAACAACTGGCGCAAATCCTGGAACAGCGTAAACTGGAATCTGCCGATAAATCTTACGTAGCCGGTTTGTATGCCAAAGGCCTGGACAGCATACTGAAGAAAATCGGTGAAGAAGCGACAGAAACCGTCATTGCCGCCAAGGACGGCGATAAAAAACAGATTATTTACGAAACTGCCGATTTGTGGTTTCATTGCATGGTGTTGCTGGCCGATCAGGGACTGGGACCGGATGATGTCTTGCAGGAATTGCAACGTCGTTTCGGCTTGTCCGGTCTGGAAGAAAAGGCGCAACGTAACAAGTAAAGAGACCTTGCCGTGTCAGGTCTTTATTTTCGGTAATCTTCTCATTCACGGGGGAAGAACAATTTGCCGACCTTTATCTGTCGGCGGGATTCATCCAGCGGATCAGGTTGGGTGCGGATTGAAATATTGGAGTTAAAAATGGGCCCTAGCGTTACTCAACTATTAGTTATATTGGTCATCGTCATTGTGGTTTTCGGCACCAAGCGTCTACGTAATATAGGCGCTGATCTGGGCGGAGCCATCAAAAGCTTTCGCACGTCCATGAAAGAAGGCGAAGGTAGCGATGATAAACCTGCGGAAGACAAGGGTGAAGCCATCGAAGGCGAAGTCACTTCCAAAAAAGCCGATAAAGATTAATCCCCGATGTTTGATATAGGATTTTCGGAGCTTTGCCTGATCGGACTGGTCAGCTTATTGGTCATAGGTCCTGAAAGATTGCCCAAGGTGGCCAGGCTTGCAGGGTTCTGGCTGGGCAAAACGCGAACCATGGTCGCCGCCGTCAAAGAAGAAATCAAACTGGAACTGCAAGCCGAAGAAATGCGTCAGATATTTAAAGAGCAGTCCGGGCTGGAAGACGTTCAGCAAATGCTCGATGAAACGTCCGATACGCTTAAATCCACGTTAGCCCCACAGTCTGACAACTCTGAACAGAATGAACCTAAAAACCGCAGTTAGTCCACGAAGAGCACGAAAGACACGAAATAAATCAGTGAAAATTTTCGTGCTTTTTGTGTTTTTCGTGGACGAAATGATTTTTCTAGCATGAGTCCAAATAATTTTAAAGGGGACGGAGAGCAACCCTTTATCAGCCATTTGATTGAATTGCGCAACCGGCTGTTACGCATGGTTTTATGCGTATTGGTGGTGTTTTTGGGACTGGCTTCATACGCTAATGAGATCTATAGCCTGTTGGCTGGTCCGCTGATGAAGCACATGCCGAAAAATAGCACGATGATTGCTATTGATGTGGCCTCCCCGTTTTTTACGCCTTTTAAACTGGCGCTGGTCTTATCGATTTTTATTTCCATTCCTTATATTCTTTACCAATTTTGGGCATTTGTCGCGCCGGGCTTGTATAAGCGGGAGCGGCGCATGATTATGCCGCTGCTGGTTGCCAGCACCCTGCTGTTCTATTTGGGCGTAGCTTTTGCCTACTTCGTCGTGTTTCCGCTGGTTTTCGGCTTCTTGACCGCCGCCGCACCCGAAGGCGTAGCGGTAATGACCGATATTGCCAAGTATCTCGATTTTGTTTTGGCCCTGTTTTTTGCGTTCGGCGTTTGTTTTGAAATACCGATATTCACCATCGTATTGGTCTGGACCGGACTGGTAACCCCAAAAGACCTCGCCGACAAACGCCCTTATGTGGTCGTCGGCGCGTTTATTATCGGAGCCGTTCTAACCCCCCCTGATGCGATCTCGCAAACCTTATTAGCCGTGCCGATGTGGATACTTTTTGAGCTGGGCTTGTTGTGTTCCAGGGCTTTTGTACCCAAACCTGACAGCGATTATCTGTCGCCCGATGACGCCGAAATGGAAGCCCGGCTGGATAAGATCGAACGGCAGGAAGACGAGTAATACCGATAGTTCAGCAGGCCGGAATAATGGTAACCGCTGGATCAGCTGTCGACGGGTGTTGATTCGGGGAATGTCATTTTTTTTACCATGAAGAGCATGAAGGGCTTGAAGAATTTACGGTATTGACCTCCTGCGATTCCTACAGAGATGATTTTATAAAACAAAACTTTTTAGTCCTTGTTTTAATAATCTTACATTAAAGTTGATTAGAAACCCTTATTCGACAAATCGCCCAATTCTCTTTCCTTTATTATCTTCATGTTCTTCAGGGTAATAAAAAACAAGTTATAAACTGGATAAGGGATCAATGAGACATTGTTACGCATCAGCACCCCTGTCGATATTCAACAACTGATTGATTTATTGACGGTTAAGGCTGAAAAGTATTTGAGAATTACTATGTGGCTCGAAAGTTCAGCTCAAAAAACAGGCGGATTGAGGGTAATCCAGCCCTGGATCTTTGATGCCCAATAGCCTGTTATAAAATCTACTGATGACAGTATCATAAAAAAAACAGTACAATACCCCGCGTCAGAAAACAGATGTTGAGTTAAGGGATTCCTAAATTGTTAGGTTGTCCGGTTATCAATGTTGTAGTTCTGTGTTAACCGTAAGTTTTTATTTTAGGAGTTTCAAAATGGCAACAGGCACTGTAAAGTGGTTTAACAACACGAAAGGTTTTGGTTTTATTGCACCTGCCGATGGCGGCGAAGACGTTTTCGTTCACCATTCAGTTATTCAAGGCGATGGTTTTAAAACGCTGACTGAAGGCGACACGGTCACTTTTGACATCGAATCAGGTCCAAAAGGCTTAACCGCTGCTAATGTTTATCCTAAATAAGGAATAAACAGCTTTAAAAAAAGCCCTTGTGATAACTCACAAGGGCTTTTTTTTTGTCTCCCCGTTTTTAAATGATTATTTTAAAGGGCGACCTTTAGCGTCTTTATTGATATGTCCGCCAACAAGCAAAATGAATTCTATAAAAGCCCATAGCATAGCAAACCCAGGCAGTCCGGTTACGTAAAGTATCACCGTTAACGTTAGCTGCATGATGCCAAGTCTGTAAAAACCCAGATAAAACCGATGCGCCCCGGTAAAGCCTAAAAACAATGCCAGTGCAGCAGCCAGATATTTATATTTAATAGCCTTGGGTTGTTCCAAATACGCGCCCACCAAGTCAATGTTGCTCGCAATGGTTCCTTCGGCGTCAAAGTTAACGTCATCGCCTTCATCCGGCGGTACATCAGCCACCCAAGCATCCAAATGAAACGAATAAAACGCTCCTTCACTTTTTATGACCCCGGATTGCATGTCGGGATCATAAGATTCAATCTGTCCAATCATTTATCATCTACCTTTTAAAAGTAGGGCGTCTATGGCGCCCTTTATTCCCTGTGGATACTACAATACCGCCACAACCTGGTCTCTCTCAATCAAGATCAATCGTCACCGTGTAAACGTACCGCTAAAACATCGCACTTCGCATGATGCAGCACTCCGTTTGCGGTCGAACCCAGCAACAGTGCGAACCCATGTCGACCATGCGAGCCGACGATAATTAAATCGACCCTGTTTTCTTCAGCAACCCTGATTATTTCCAACTTAGGGTTCCCCGTTTCCATCCACTGACAGTCGTCAGCAATGTTGAGTTTTTCGGCCAGGTCGGCCAATCTCTTTTTTGCCGCCGCCATTAACTCGGCCGTTAAATCGAGATCGAAAGGAATAGTCGAGCCATATTCCGGATCGGTAATCAGCAAATTGTCCATCACATGCACAATACTGAGTTTTGCCTGATACTTGTCGGCCAGATCCTTCGCTCTATCGGCAACGAGCTTGCCGTGTTCGGAAAAATCTGCCGCCAGTAATATATGTTTATAGCTTTCCATGATGACTCCTAGTTAACACCGGCAACCTCAGGAAACAATAACGCTATCACCTGATAGGATCCCAGTATGTATAAAAACGCCAAGCCTAAACTAAAAGTCCAGGTTTGTCCCAACGCATTGCGAATGATATGTCCGGCAACGGCCCAATGCCAAATCATTAAGCCAACCGTGACAACAAAAGCCAAGAAAATACCTTTTCCTATCATCATCGAGGCCATTCCCGGCAAGGCAATAAAACCAATCAACGCATCGGTACCCAATAAGGCGATAGTCGTTTGATGAAATCGCTCCCTCTTTCGACCCAGGTATAACATAAGCCAGCTAAATCCGATAATCAGCAAAGCAGAGACAATAGCCTGTAACAGTGACGCTAGCCAATCCGTACTGATACTTACCATTAAAAAACTGACAATAACATCAACAACTGCCAATATCCGCAACAACCATACAGAAGACGGTAAATTTTGCGGGCCTTTGGTAAACAGGCAAATATCAAATAGTAGCTTTATGATTTCAAACATGATTTTTCCTGCTATGTGGCATCCCTAAATCTCACTACTGATGTTACAGCACTGTCCACGAAAGCCAAAAGTAGACGCCTCTAGGCGACACGAAAAGCACGAAAAATTCACAGTACGATTGTTTTGGCTGCTTTTTTTCGTGTCTTTCGTGCTTTTCGTGGAAAATTGATTTTTCGATGGCTATTTTACCGCTTCAATCTTTTCCTCAGCCTCCATCCAGGCCGCTTCTGCATCATCCAGCGCCTTATCGATTTTTACTTTGCGTTCCATCAGCTTTTTTAGTTGTTCTTTCTCTGATTCTGCATAAATGTCCGGATCCGCCAATTGATGTTCCAGTTGACGCTGTTCATTATGATATTTTTCAACGGCGATTTCAGCTTTTTTCAGCGCATCGAATAAAGGTTTATGTTTTTGCCGGCGTTCTGCATCCAGTTTCCGCTGATCTTTCCGTGATACCGTCTGGGCACTATCGACAGCAACTTTTTCTTCGCCCTTTTTCTGTTCGGTCAGCCAGACTCGATAATCGTCGAGGTCGCCATCGAAAGGCTGCACCTTGCCGCCTGACACCAATAATAACTGATCGGTCACCGAGCGCAATAAATGCCGGTCATGGGAGACGACCACTATCGCGCCTTCATAGTCCTGCAAGGCCACGCTCAAGGCATGACGCATTTCCAGATCCAGATGGTTGGTCGGCTCATCCAGCAGCAATAAATTGGGATTTTGATAAACCAGCAGCGCCAACACCAGGCGCGCTTTTTCGCCGCCGGAAAAGGGTTTGACCGCTTCCATCACCTTGTCGCCGCGAAAATCGAAACCGCCCAGGAAATTGCGCAAATCTTTCTCGGTCGCCTGCTTGTCCAATTGCTGCAAATGCCATAAAGGACTTTCATCGACGCGCAATTGCTCCAGCTGGTGCTGGGCAAAATAACCGATTTTCAACGCTTCGGCTTCATTCCGTGTACCGGATAGCGGCTGCATATCGCCTGCCAGTACCTTAATCAGGCTGGATTTTCCGGCGCCATTCGGCCCCAACAAACCGATACGGTCGCCCGGTGAAATAGACAGCCCCGCCTGTTTAATAACACAGCTTTGGCCATAGCCAATATCGACCTTATCCAGCGTTAATAAGGGATTAGGCATTTTCCCCGGCTTAGGGAAACTAAAATCAAACGGGGAATCGACATGCGCCATCGCAATCAATTCCATGCGCTCCAGAGCTTTAATCCTGCTTTGCGCTTGTCTCGCTTTAGTGGCTTGCGCCTTAAAACGGTCGACAAAGCTCTGCATATGAGCGATTTCCCGTTGCTGCTTTAGATAGGATGATTGTTGTTGCGCCAGCTTTTCTGCGCGCATCCGTTCAAAGGCCGAATAATTGCCGGTATAAATTTCGGCCTTATTCTGTTCGATATGCACGATGTGATCGGTGATGGAATCCAGAAAATCCCGGTCATGAGAAATCAGCAACAAGGTGCCGGGATATTTGCATAACCAGTCCTGCAGCCAGATTACCGCATCCAGATCCAGATGGTTGGTCGGTTCATCAAGCAGCAACACGTCTGAACGGCACATCAAGGCCTGAGCCAGATTCAGCCGCATTCGCCAGCCGCCGGAAAACGAATTGACCGGGTTGTTTTCCTGATCGGCGCTAAAACCCAAGCCGTTCATCAACCGTGAGGCTCTGGCCTGTGCGGTATAACCGCCGATGGTGTCCAAGGCGGCATGCAATTCGGCCTGTTTCAAGCCGTCATCAACCTGTTCTGCAGAGATTAACTGCTGTTGCAAGCGTCTCAATTGCTGATCGCCGTCAATGACGTAATTAATCGCGGAGCTGTCGGTGGCGGGCGTTTCCTGGGCGACGTGAGCGATTTCCAGCCCCGGTGGCATCGAAAAATCACCCTCATCCAAATGCAGCTCGTTTTTGACCAGCGCAAAAAAACTGGATTTACCCGCACCATTTGCGCCGGTAAAGCCTACTTTCTGGCCTTTGTGAATGGTGAACGAAGAGTTGGCAAACAGCACCCGCACGCCACGGCGCAGGGCTATATTTTTAAAATTTAGCATTTAAGGTAAAAAAGGTGAAGGGCTCAAGGCGAAAGGCGGACGATTATGGATTGCATTGTTCTCACGCTCCAGCATGAGAACGATAAAATATTACTTCTTTTGTCTTTTCTCAATTTCAGCCAAAAGAACTTGGCTCATTGTGGCTTTTCTTACAGAAAATCCATTGCTTTGTCCTCCGTCCTTTGGTTTCATGCGGACTCTCCCAACTTCCTCGAAATCTCCTTTTGCGATGTGATTTAGGAATTGTTCGAGATCAACTAGATGATAGTCTTCTTTTCTTCCCGTAAGAGTGATTTCTAACCCTTTCTTTATTATGCCTTGCTTGCTTTTTAAATGAGGGAAGACTTGTATGCTTTCATTATTTATAGCCCATAATTCTGACAAGAATCCATCGGAAGATATTCTAATAGTCACATCGAATTTCCTTTTATCTATTGTCTAGTCTTGTAGGTTGGGTTAGGCGTTAGCCGTAACTCAACACATTCGCGCAAAAATGCCGGGTTACGCTATCGCTAACCCGACCTACCCGGCTGCTTATGCAGCTTTAAGCAAACCGCTCAATCATCTTTTCCGCCTGCTCGGCAAACTGCTCAAGATTGCCTTTTTTGACGGTTTCTACCGGAATAACCAGCGCGGTGCTCAAATTGATATAGATATAAACATAGCGTTTGCCATATTCCACCCGAACCAGATCGCTCCAGGCCATTTTATGTTTGCCGCTGGGTGATTTCTCCTGCAGGTAATTGGGGTTGGCAGGATCTATGGTCAGCGTATAGGTGCCGAACATGTTGAGCTTTTCTTTATTGGTGTAATTTTTAAGTATCTGCCTGCGCAAATCCAGCATCATTATCTTGGGCGACAGCAACGCCCAGAGCACGGCAATAACGACGATGTACCCCGACGACTTCATATCGCCATAATAAAAATAATAAAACGAACCGATAAGCCCCATGATGCCAGGCACTATCCAGCGGTTTTTTCTTATATTGTTTTGTATATCTTCATTTCTCATGAACTGTATTTCATTGAAATGGATTAAATCTTCTTCGCGGAATTCGTATTCAATTTCAAACATGTTTTTGATCTATGTAAATAATGATAAAAAAGTAACTACGCAGGCGTAAAAGGTTAATAAGCGCGCGCAGATACATAAAAAATTCTAATGCATTTTTATTTTTGCATGAGCACTGCGTCTGAACAGATTGGATAGCGTCAGCATTGCCGTCCTGAAATAACTGTGTATCGCCACTTGATGCATTTTATACAAGGACAGATAAACCACTCTGGCGATAAAACCACCGACACTGACCGAGCCCATCAGATTACCCATCAGATTGCCGACCGTCGTGTATTTGCCCAGCGCAACCAGCGATCCGTAATCCAGATAAACATACTTCACCAGCTTGCCGCCTTGTAACCGGTTGACTATCGATTTGCTTAAAGTCGATGCCTGCTGATGCGCTGCCTGCGCTCGCGGTGGCACATTACCGTCGTGTCCCGGCCAGGGACAGGCCGCGCAATCGCCTATCGCAAAAATATCATCATCATTGGTTTTCAAGGTTTCATCGACTACCAACTGATTGATCCCGTTTACTTCCAATCCGTCCAAATCTTTCATCCAATCCGGTGCTTTGATGCCCGCCGACCAGACTTTAAGATCCGCCGGTATCAAAGCGCCATCGTGGGTATGAACGCCTTCTTTAGTGACCTCGATCACCCGCCGACCCAGCTTAAGATCAATGCCCAGTTTGACCAGTTGTTGTTGTGTTGCATTGGCTAATTTGACTGGCAATGCGGGCAACAATTGATTGGCGGCTTCGATAATGGTCAGTTTCACATCGCTGGATTCACCCAAACCGTAAACCGCTAGCAGATCGGTCACCTCATGCAATTGAGCCGACAATTCGACGCCGGTTGCCCCCGCGCCAATGATCACGATAGACAAGGTCTTATCGGCGATATTGTTTTTACCTACGTGACGTTTAATATAGGATTCAACCAGCTGCCTTTGAAACTTAAACGCCTGAGCTGTGGTATCCAGAAATAAACAGTGTTCCGCCACGCCCTTAATATTAAAAGTGTTGCTGATACTGCCGACCGACATCACCAGCGTATCGTAAGCAAAAGTGCGTCTGGGGATTAATTCTTCGCCGCTGTCGCTCAACGTGGGGCTAACATAAATTTCCTTTTTCTGCCTGTCCAAACCTTCCATTCGCCCCAGCCTGTAGCGAAATTGATTCCGATGCGCCTGGGCCAGATATTCAATCTGTTCGGATTCATCCAGCGTACCGGCTGCAACCTCATGCAACAACGGCTTCCAGATATGAATCGGTGAAGCATCCAGCAACATGACCTCGGCCAAGCCTTTTTTGCCTAATTTTTTACCCAGACTGGTGGCAAGCTCAAGACCCGCCGCCCCGCCGCCAACAATCACTATCTGGTGTTTTTCATTATTTTTATCAGTCATTGTCATCACCCTCTAAAACATTATTTTTCTGCACGGGAGCATTATATCGAATCAACTCCATTATGGCTGATTTTACTAGGCATTGGTTTTTCTTGGGGAAAGACCTTCAAGGCGTGGATGGTTTTGTTGCTCAAGCAATTCTGCGGCGGCTGCCGCCAGGTCACATTGTCCATCGGGGTGATTGCCTGATTAAGCTGTTCAATTCCGGAGAAGGTTTGTTCAACTGAAGCTGAGCTTAGTTTTAGACGTGATGTCTGTAACACCACGAATGGAAATCACAATTTCTTCCATGGTTTTTCACGCATCGGCAACCCGCTGGGTGCCTCTTTCAACCTTCGCTACCGAATCGCCAATCAGGCTTTTACTCTTTCCTGCGGCGGCAAAAGCACGTTGCGATTAACCCTATGGATTAGCTGGAAAACACTCTCATCGTATCGTTAATTTGCTGCTTGGCTTCATGCAGTATATTTAAAGAGCGTTCGGGGGAAAGTGAAAAATTCTTTAATTTGCTGGCCGCAGGTATAGAGGAGACAACCGGAAGTTCAAACCTGTTTTTATGTCCTATCTTCCAATGTAAGCGGGAAAGCACAACTATATCGGTTAAACTCAGTTTTTCGCTATTGTTTTGATACCAGTCAGCAGCATAAAGCGGAATTTTAAGATATTCCTCAGCAAATCCCCAGTCACTCAGAATTTTGTGTCCTACCGGGCCTTTGACGTAAGGTAAGGCGAGTTCGATATCCGTTGCCGTGCAATACTCTTTAGGAATGTTGGCGGCAAAACTTAAAAAAGGTACAGCGCCAATATTGCTGATAAGTCCGGCGAGCAGCGCCTCTTCAGGATTAACTTGCTTGGTAATAGTCGCCAAAACAAAACTGATAATGGAAATAGAGATACTTTCTTTCCAGATTTCATCTAAGTATTTTTTTATCAGCGGTGAGTCAGTTTTGAAAATACGATTGATGCTTAAACTAATGACTAAGTTACGCGTGGCATTTAAGCCAATACGGTTTACCGCTTCAAAACAAGTTTTTACCGGGACTACACTTAGATAGAGAGGACAATTGGCTAATCCAATAAGCTTGGCGGAAATAACCGCATCATGTTGAATGATTTTTACGACGTCAGCAACGCTGGCATCGTTCTGCATGGCATTGCGCAATTTAATCGCCACATCCGGTAATGAAGGTATATTAAGCTCTTCATTATTATAATGATGAATAAAACAGGACATCAAATGATTTTTAGTTAATTCATCTGGAATCGCCAGTCTGGAAAATTGGGATAGCGGTGCATATTTAGGCGACAAGATTTTTTGTGAGACACGCAAAACACTCACATCAGTTTTAGCTACGGCCGTTGTTGTATGTATCGAACCGCTTGAGATCGGAAATTTGGCTTCTCCAGTTCCAGCCGCTATTTCATAAACTTTGCCATTGTCATCCGATAAAGAAATAGTACCTTTTAACAAATATAGCGCTGAGTCCGTTTTATTACCGCAATGAAACAAGGTGGTTTGCATGGGGTGGACTTCAGATTTAAGGTCGGAAGTAAAAGCCAGCAGCTTTTCTTTATCGTAATTCCTGATAGGAAAGAAATTTTGAACATCCTCCATTGAAATTTTTTCGGCAACATAGCTGCATGCTGTCTTGTTTTTTAGAACCATTTCGTTTGGCAGATCAGAAATAGGCTTAGGTGTTTTTAAACCTGAAGCAGGAATATCAGCTTTTTTTGTTGGTGAAGGCCTATTATCAAGTATCGGTTTAGACTTAGGATCTGTGTCATTGCCTGATGGTTGAACCGGTTTTTTTTTAAACAAATTCCAAGTCATAATGGTTTTTAACTTCCAGCGGATTTACATAAGTAAGTGCAACGCGTTTTAAACAGAGTCAGTTGGTAGTTTTCCAGCTATCAAAATAAAAAAGCGTCCAATCAAAAATTCAACTCTCCAATAATGAAAGATAACATAAGTTAACCCGCAAAGCCTATCTTACCTTCATCTTGATAAATACAACCGATGATTGCGCCAGACAGCAGGTGTCGGTCAATCTCACAAACAGGTGAGTGGCTTTTGTCTTGCAATAATCACCGGGTGATTATAAAGGCGTTGCGCCGGAAACGCCTGTTACTGCTTCATCTTCCTTTCCAGTTCTTCCTGGGTCAAATGTCGCACATCTTCGCCTTTGACCATATAAACCAAATGTTCGCAGACGTTACAGGCGTGATCGCCGATTCTTTCCAATGAACGGGCAATCCAGAGCACATCCAACATCCGGGTAATATTTCTCGGGTCTTCCATCATTCGGGTAATCAGCTGGCGGATGATGCTACCGTATTCACGATCGACATTTTCATCCAAACCGGTAATCGTGGTCACGCCTTCTATGTTCATCCTGGCAAATACATCCAGCGCGCCGTGCAGCATTTCCTGAACCAATTCGGCCATGTGCTCCAGCTCGTAATATTGGTCATGTTTGTTGTTGTCGGCACTCGACAACTGTATGGCCATCTCGGCGATGCGTTCGGCCATGTCGCCGACGCGTTCAAGATCATTAACCACTTTGATTACGGTGATTAACAATCTTAAATCGAATGCTGCAGGTTGCCTCAACGCTAAGATCTGCATACATTCCTGATCGATAGCCATTTCCAATGCATCGACTTGGTTATCCTGTTTGATGACCAGTTCGGCCATTTCCATATCACCGGTCGAAAAAGCGGTTACGGCCATCTCTATTTGCTGTTCAACCAGCCCGCCCATGGTTAAAACTTTGTTACGCACATCTTCCAGTTCTTTATTGAACTGGCCTGATATGTGCTGTCCTATTTTGCTGTTGTCCATTGCTTGCTCCTGGTTAGCCGTACCGACCGGTAATGTAATCTTCAGTTTGTTTCTTTTGAGGATTGGTAAACAACTCGCTGGTCGTACCCATCTCTATCAATTCGCCCATATACATAAATGCGGTGTAGTCCGAAACCCGTGCGGCCTGCTGCATATTGTGCGTGACGATAACTATCGTGTATTTTTCTTTAAGCTCGTTGATCAGTTCTTCAATTTTTAAGGTTGAAATAGGGTCCAGCGCCGATGCGGGTTCATCCAGTAACAGGACTTCGGGCTCTATCGCAATCGCTCTGGCAATCACCAGCCGCTGTTGCTGTCCGCCTGACAAACCTAGGGCGTTATCATTCAAGCGGTCCTTAACTTCATCCCACAGCGCTGCGCCGCGCAACGCATTTTCAACCGTTTCTTCCAAAACCCGTTTGTCGTTAATGCCCTGAATTCTAAGGCCGTAAGTGACATTCTCGAAGATAGATTTGGGGAAGGGATTCGGCTTTTGAAATACCATGCCGACGCGCCTGCGTAAAGCGGCGACATTGACGGATTTATCGTAAATATTTTCATCATCGAGCAGAACCTTGCCTTCGATGGTGACGTTATCCACCAAGTCATTCATTCGGTTGATGCAGCGCAGCAGTGTCGATTTGCCGCAACCGCTGGGGCCAATATAAGCGGTTACCTTTTTCTTCGGCATTTCCATATTAACGTTATGCAAAGCCTGCTTGTCCGCATAGAAAAGATTTAAATTTTCTACTTTGATACAGGTCTCATTCGGCTCAGCCGTTTTTTTCTGATCGCGTAAAACTGAACTTACATCAATGGCATGTGTACGTACGTGTTGATCTGTCATTTCTTTAACCTTCCAGTGCCCGGTATTTTTCTCGCAGATGATTTCTGATTAAAATGGCTGATAAATTCAGCCCCACAATGACCAGTACCAACAATAATGATGTCGCATAAACCAAGGGTCTCGCCGCCTCAACATTGGGGCTTTGAAAGCCGACATCATAAATATGAAATCCTAAATGCATAAATTTTCTGTCTAAATGCAAGAACGGATAATTGCCGTCCAGCGGCAATGTGGGCGCCATTTTTACCACACCCACCAGCATTAACGGAGCCACTTCGCCGGCCGCCCGCGCCACAGCCAGAATCAAGCCGGTCATCATCGCCGGGCTTGCCATCGGCAATACCGTCAGCCACAGAGTCTCCAGTTTGGTAGCGCCCAGGGCCAGACTGCCTTCGCGTATCGACTTAGGGATACGCGCCAAACCTTCTTCGGTTGACACGATAACCACCGGCAAAGTCAGCAAAGCCAAGGTGATGGAAGCCCAAAGCAAGCCCGGCGTACCGTAGACCGGCGCAGGAGCCGCTTCCGGGAAAAACAGCTGATCGATGTTGCCGCCCAGGATATAGACAAAAAAGCCCAGGCCGAATACCCCGTAAACAATCGAGGGTACGCCCGCCAGATTGTTGACCGCGATTCGGATCAAGCGGGTGATAAAACCCTGTTTGGCATATTCGCGTAAATATACTGCCGCAATGACGCCGAACGGGGTCACGATAATCGACATTATGATCACCATCATCACCGTACCAAAAATAGCCGGAAAAATACCGCCTTCGGTATTAGCCTCGCGCGGATCATCGGTTAAAAATTCAACCAGTTTAGCGCCATAATGCCAGACTTTATCGAACCGGCTCATGGTGTTCGGCTGGAAAACCTTGACTACTTTGGCCACGGGTATTTCAATTTCCTTGCCGCCTTCGGTTGTTGCGACCAGGCTATCCCGTCTTATTTGTCGATACAGCTCGCTTAACTGCGTTTGATATTTTTTATAGTCAATTTCCAACTCCGCTTTTTCGGCGGCCAACCGTTGCTCAGCTGCCGCATCCCAGCGATTGTTCAGTTGCAGTCTTTTCTGTTCAAGCCTTAACTGTTCCAGACTGTAGTTGATCGCACCGACTTCTTTTTTTTCCAGATGGGCTATTTCCTTAAAAATAGCCAAGGCTTGATCTATTCGGGCTTGAGCAGCAGGCCAAGCTTGATCGCCTTCAGCGATAATCTTGCCGCTTTCCTTGACCGCAAGCAATTGGCCGTAGAAATTACCCCATTCACGTCGTTCCACTACCATCAGTTCGGCAGGCGTCTGTTGCTGTTGGATATTGCGCTCCAATATCCAACGGAAATCAGCACCGGTAATATCTCGATTACCCGTTTTAATCAGGTATTGCACCAGTGTATCTTCATCATCGGCCATGATATAACCCGTTGATTTTGCCATCGCGGCCGGCGTAATACTGCTATCGATATGCTCGCCGATAATGGTTTGGATTGGCCCGCCCGGTTCCTGATAGCTGAACTGTACCACTTGGGCAGGCCAGAAGTGACCGACTCCGCGCACGACAATTAAGCCCAGCACGCCGACTACCATAATAAGGCAGGTACTGACTGCCGCCGCATTGAGCCATACCCAGGGAGTACCGCTTTTAAACCATGCTTTAATCATAATAGACTCATCATAATGAACTGTATTTTTCACGTAAGCGCTGACGAATGACTTCGGCCAGCGTATTAAAAACAAAAGTAAACATAAACAAAACCAGAGCCGCTAAAAACAGGATTCGATAATGGGTACTGTCAACTTCCGATTCCGGCATTTCCACCGCGATATTGGCAGCCAAGGTACGCATGCCCTGAAAAACGCTAAAATCCATGACCGGTGTATTTCCGGTTGCCATTAATACAATCATGGTTTCGCCGACGGCCCGGCCGAAACCGATCATCACCGCAGAAAAAATTCCCGGACTGGCGGTTAACAGCACGACCCTGATCATGGTTTGCCAGGGCGTTGCGCCTAATGCCAGCGAACCGACGGTCAAATGTTTGGGCACACTAAAAATCGCATCTTCAGCGATTGAGAAAATGGTCGGAATCACCGCAAAGCCCATTGCCACACCGACCACCAAGGAATTGCGTTGGTCGTAGCCTATGCCCATTTCAGCCTTCAACCAATCCTGTAGGGTGCCGTGAAACAAGTAAGTTTCCAATGGCACGCTTACCTGAAAGGCAATCCAGCCGCTGAGTAAAATAACTGGGATTAGTAGGGCTGCATCCCAGCCTTCAGGGAGATTTTCGGCGATGGCCTTGGGTAGAAATTGCCAGGCGAAGGCAAACAGCATCACGCCGACAGGAACGATCATCAATAGAGCAAAGATTCCGGTCAGGTGCTCTTCCATAAACGGAGCCAGCCAAAGGCCGGCAAGAAAGCCCAAAATAACCGTCGGCAATGCACCCATAATTTCAATAGAGGGTTTTACGTACTGTCGCATCCCCGGAGCCATAAAATAAGCGGTGTAAATCGCCCCCATCAGTGCCAGTGGAATGGCGACCAACATCGCATAAAATGACGCCTTCAGGGTGCCGAAAACCAATGGCGTTAAGCTGTATTTAGGCTCAAAATCATTATTTGCCGAAGAAGATTGCCAGATATAATCGGGTTTCGGATAGCTTTCGTACCAGACTTTCTGCCAAAGCGATTTGATCGAAACTTCGGGATGCTCATTATCGACCTGCCAGAAATGCATGTTGCCGGCTGCCGACTGCAACAACAATGCATTGGCTCTCGGTGACAAAATCGCTGTCGATGGTAAAGCATCGCTGACTCGTTCTTTAATCATTTCCCGTTCGGCGGTTGAATGATAAATGCCTACGATGCCGTCGGCATCGGTGGTCATAAAGCCTTTACGACGCTGTTCTGAGTTGATCGCAATGACCGCTTTATCAGAGACCTTAAATGCCCTGATTTTTTGCATGGCAGGGCGATTCAGTTTGTCTCTAACCATGCTCCACTGTGACACCAAGCCGCTGGAGTCGCCTATCATCAGCGAAAGATCGCCATTTAAAAAAGTCACACTGGTAATCTTTTGTCCCGCATCAACCACATTCAGTTGCTGCTTTAAGTCTGGGCTGCTCTTGTCGCTAATATCGAAATAGCCCAACTGTCCGTCGTTGCTGAGCAGATACAGATTGGACTCATCCTTGTCGATTAAAATTTCGGCAATACCCGCAGTCGGCAGATCCAGAACCGAATCCGTACGCGTTAAAGCCGCCTCGTCGGCAAATAACGATTGCTCTTTTTGAAAATTGATCAGGCGGATTTTATCGGCCGTTTTGGCAACGATGGTCGTTGAATCAGTGCCCACTTTAACCGCGATTGCCTCCAAAGCGGCGTCGGACTCATCCAGTGCCAAAGGTTGCTCGCCCAATGGATATTTAAGCGACGGCGTAATAAGCCGCACATTGTCCGGATAAGTGACTTTATATTGCTGTTTAGCGATGACTGCCCGGCCATCGGATAAACCGTAAATGACTGCGCCCTCATTGACAGGACTGCCTTGTGCAAAGCTGGTGATATGTACGCCTTCGGGTATTGCCACAGCTTGTATCAATAGGGTTTTACCCGTAGCGGCATTAAAAAACACCACTTGCCCGCTGTCGGTAAACCGGGCTGCGACCTCATTTTGCTCTTCTATTGCCAGCAGCAAGGTATTGCCCAGTGCCTGCTCGGGCACCGGGTATTCGCTGACCGGCGTTGCGCTAGCCGATATGAATAGCGGATACACCACATACAGTAAATAGAAGAAAATCAGTACGATGGCGACGATCACCCCCAGACCGCCCGCCACCACGCCATAGCGTGCCAAGGCATCTTTAATAAGTCGCCAGCGCTGGTGATATTCACCGGAACTGATTTTTATGGCGGGAGGTTGTTTTATCGGGGCGTTTATTTCTGACATGCTAAAGAGACTAGAAATTAAATAGAATAATGATATAACAAAAAAACAAAAAACGACCAAGACTCACAAAGCAAATCTTGGCCGTTTTTTGTCAGATGCATTTTTACTTACTGAGGGGCGTCGCATCGGTTCCTTTCCGATTGCGACACTTCCACCATCCATGGCAGTCGAAGATAATAACACATTCGGGCTGACATCCTTGTCTACGCATCCCTGCGCGATATTAAATACTTGGTCTATTTAAGCGTAGCCAATACTTTATCAACCACTTTGGCAGAAAGAGGGATATAGCCGTCTTTGATAACCACTTGCTGGCCGGTTTTAGACAACACCATTTTGATAAACTCGTTTTCTAACGGTGCCAGAGGTTGATTTGGCTTCTTGTTGACATAAACATACAGGTAGCGTGTCAAAGGATAAGTGCCGGCAAGCGCATTTTCAGGCGTCGCGTCAACAAAGGTCTTACTGCCTTTCTTTGCCAAAGGCACCATCTTAACGCCCGATGTTGTATAACCCATGCCGGAGTAGCCGATACCGTTAACCGATGAAGTGACCGACTGAACAACCGACGCGGAACCGGGCTGTTCGTTTACATTGCTTTTGAAGTCACCCTTGCATAAAGCGTGTTCTTTAAAATAACCGTAAGTGCCGGAAACCGAGTTGCGTCCGTATAACTGGATGCTTTTTGAACCCCAAGCCGTAGCGCCTGCGTCGCCCCAGGTTTCAATGTTTGCGCCGCCGCATTTATAGGTTGAAGAGAAAATGCCATCGACCTGTTCCATGGTCAGACCTTTAACCGGGTTGTCCTTGTTGACAAGGACCGCCAACGCATCAACAGCCACCGGAATAGCGGTAGGCTTGTAGCCGTATTTGTCTTCGAAAGCTTCAAGTTCATCATCCTTCATATCACGGCTCATAGGGCCCAGGTTTGATGTGCCTTCAGTCAATGCAGGCGGCGCTGTTGAAGAGCCGGCAGCCTGAATTTGGATGTTTACGTTAGGATAAGCGCGGTTGAATTCTTCAGCCCATAGCGTCATCAGATTGGCCAGCGTATCGGAGCCGACACTGGACAGGTTGCCGGAAATGCCGCTGGCTTTTTGATATTCGGGAACACCGGCATCAACGGTCTGTACGGCACAGGCAACATTGCTGGTTAATGCAGCGATACCAAAGCCCATCGCAGTCACCAACGATTTAGTTTTAAAAGATACTTTCATAATCAACTCTCAAATAATTTAAAGTGGCACTATTATGTAAAAAAAATATGACAAGAATATTACAGTACGGTTTTTTTTGCTATGCTGAGTCTTCGGCGCAAAATGGCAGTTTACATTACTTGTTTTTTCGGCGAATATCGGCTGATGCAGACTTACTGGTCCATTCTTATCCCATGTCATTAAACATTAATACTAAGCTGTTATGCTGAAAAATTAACCACTAAATGACTCCTGAATCCATACTTTGTGATAAATATGTCCTTACAATTTGAATTCCCCGCGAATTTAACGGCTGAAAATTTTATCGCCGCATTAAGTCATGAGGTCGACACGCAACTGGCTTCAAGGCAGTCATCCTGCAAAACCTATTACGACAGCTTTGACTGGCGTTTGTACTCAAACGACATCACTTGCGAGTTTAACCAAGCAAAATCGGCTTCATTAAGATCGATTAAAAATGGTTCGGTTATTGCCGAATCAGAGCGTAAAAAAGTTCCTTTATTCAGCAAAGAATTCGAGTCCGGAATACTACACGACATCCTGGCGCCGCTGTTGGAAATGCGTGCATTATTGCCGGTTTGCACACTGGAATATGAGGTCTATCAGCTGAATATTGTTAATAAAAATGAAAAAATCATAGTTCGGCTGTTAATCGAAGCATACAGCCAATTCAATAGCCGCGTTCTTCTGCAACCGGTAAAAGGCTATGACAAGGCCGCCGAACATATTGCCGAGCTATTGACCGCAACACTGGGCTTAACAGCGACGGATAAATCTGTTTTGTTGACAGCTCTGCAGATTCAGGGCCGCAAACCTAAAGATTACTCATCAAAACTGAATATCAACCTGGACCCCGAAATGCGTGCCGATATTGCCGGCAAATACATCTACAGTCACCTGTTAAAAGCCATTAAAGTCAACGAACAGGGTACTATTGCCCATACCGACAGCGAATTTTTGCACGACTTCAGAGTTGCGGTCAGAAGAACCCGCGCGGGACTCAGCCAGATCAAGGGCATACTGCCCGCTAACATCAGCGCGTATTATGCCGATTTTTTCTGCTGGCTGGGGCAGATTACCGGACCGGCACGAGACTTGGATGTTTATCTGCTGGGTTTTGACCGCTATAAAAGCAGTCTGCCGGACTCAATCAGGGAAGACCTTAATCCGTTATATGATTTCTTACTCATCAAACAGCAAAAAGCCCGGAAAGAACTGGCAAAAAAACTGCAATCCAACAAGTATCTATCCACGCTGGCTGAATGGGAGCTGTACCTTAAAGAGCCCTCATATAAAAAACCGCTTGAGGAAAATGCTAAGCTGAGCATTAAAGAACTTGCCGACAGGAGAATATGGAAGACTTTTACCCGTGTGATGCACGAAGGTGAAGCGATTAACGGCTCATCAGCGGATGAAGCATTACATGATTTAAGAAAATCCTGTAAAAAGCTGCGCTACCTGATGGAATTTTTCCAAAGCCTTTATTCCGAGCATCAAATAAAACACCTGATTAGGAAATTGAAAGGCCTGCAAGAAGTTTTGGGCGACTTTCAGGATTATGCCGTTCAAGAACATACCCTAAAACTGTTTAGCGAAGAAATGATGGCGCTTAATATCCCTGCCAATACCTTTTTAGCCATGGGCGTCTTAATTCAAGATCTTGATGCTCATCGATGCCGTGCCCGCAAGGACTTTGCATCAGAATTTGAGGTTTTTCAGCAGCAAGAAAATCAGTCTGACTTTAGATTACTGTTCGCCTCGTCAAAATCCTCCCGTCATCAGCATTGAGTGTGAGGAATACATCTATCTCATAATATTGTATGATTAAAACGTAGGGGTTATTTCAGTATGAGTCGTTCGGGTAGCATTGTTGTCATTGTTAACACCAGAAATAATCGTTTTTGAAACTGATGCCTAATTAAACTATAAGGGTTAAATATTTATGAGTAAATTCAAGTTGATAATAGGTTTTGTATGCGCCATGTTAATTGCCGGATGTGCTGGCGGGCCTACACATGAAAGCACCGGGGAATTTTTAGACGATTCGGTGCTGACTACCAAAGTTAAAACCACTATATTAGGTGATTCCAGGCTTAAGCTGCTGCAAATCAGCGTTGAAACCTACAAGGGCGTCGTTCAGCTAAGTGGGTTTGTGGACTCTGAGAGCGCCGCCACCAGAGCGGTGGAGCTGACAAGAAAGGTTAAGGGAGTCAAGTCGGTTAATAATAGTTTAGTTGTGAAGTAAGCAGGGGGGTGTCTGGGCAGATATTATTCCTGCAATATCAGCCCAGACAGTCGTCATTTTGCACGCCTACATCAGGCTAATGCCAGTTCATGCTCATCCAATTCAAGTCCCGATATAGTCGTCGCACCGGCTATTTCAGCCAGTTGACGAGTCTCGGCAACTGCTCCTGCATCCATACAGTCGTCATTTTGCGCAAACAACAAATTCATAACTTCAGGGCTTAATGCAAAGTCAAAGCTGACGTTAAGCTCGTCGAGTCGGGCATCCTTTGCCGGTAAAAGTTGTTGTGTCTTTGCTGCAACCCAATTGATAATCATCAGAACACCTTGTTGTTTTGTTAACTTGTTACTGATTATGCAGTAACTTGATTAAATTAATATGACAGTAGGATTAACACGGTTATTTTTTTGGCTGCGCGCTTCAAGTGACATTTTTGGGATAATCGAACAACGCGGTAAAAAATGGTAGACTTGCCGTTTTTGTGCAAGCCGAGAACATCCCCTATTCATGTCTAATACCCTAAAGCTCCCCCTGGAATCACTGAAACTAAATGTCGATCTGGCGGGCTTTGAGTTCCCCGTAGCACCTGAGTTGCCCGATACCATTTTAGGACAGTCCAGAGCCCAGTCGGCGCTGGAGTTTGGCGTTGCGATGCGCAATCCCGGCTACAATATTTTTGTGATGGGCGAGCCCGGATTGGGTCGGTTGTCGATGATTACCAACCACCTGTATGCCCAGGCCAAAACGCTGCCCGCGCCGTCCTCCTATGCTTATGTCGATAATTTTGATAATCCGAGAGAGCCGGTGGCAATTGAGCTTCCGGCAGAGCATGGGTCGACGCTCAGCAAGGACATTGAAAAATTAATCGATAACCTGCTGGCGACCTTTCCCGCCATCTTTGAAAGTCCGACTTATCAACAAAAAAAGGGGGCTATTGAGCGCCATTACAACCAGTACTATAACGATGCCATCGATCTGGTCGATAAAAAAGCTCAAACCTTGAGTATTGCGTTATTCAGGGAAGGCGAATCGATTTCTTTTGCACCTATCCAGGACAACAAGGCGCTGAATGAAGATCAATTCACCCAGTTACCGTTATCGGAGCGGGAAATTTTTCATAAGCATGTTGAGGCGCTGGAAGAATATCTGAGCGATGTATTGCTGGAATTACCCCAGTGGCGCAGAGCCATGGTCGAAAAAATCAAGCAGCTGGATACTGACACCATCAGTCTGGCGATCGAGCCGTTGTTTTCTAAACTGAATGACAGCTACCAGAATATCGATGACGTCATTACCTTTTTAGCGGAAATCAAAAAGAGCCTCAGCAACACCATTGCCGATTATCTGATGCCCGGTCGAACGCCGGAACCTCAGGATAACACCGCAAAACGGCTGTTACTGACCGAGCTGTATGCGCCCAATATTCTGGTCGATAATCAGCAGGAAAGCGGTGCGCCGGTTGTTTACGAGCCGCATCCGATTTATCAAAATCTGTTCGGTCGCATTGAATATGTCAGCGATCAGGGCGCGCTGGTCACCAATTATCGCCGGATTTGTGCCGGTTCATTGCACAAGGCCAATGGCGGTTATTTGATTCTCGATGCCGAAAAACTGCTGAATTATCCGTTCGTCTGGGATGGCCTTAAACGCGCACTGCAATCCGGTCGCATCGAAATCGAATCGCCCTATTCAGATTTAGGTATTAACACCATCACCCTCAAGCCCGAAGTCATCCCGTTAAACGTCAAGGTGATCCTGGTTGGCTCCAGGGATATTTATTATCTACTCGAAGAATTGGATGATGAGTTTAATGAGATGTTCAAAATCCTGGCTGACTTTGATAATTACATTCCGCGTAACGACGAGTCCATGCAACGCTTTATACTGCTGATGATTAAGCAAGCGGCAGATTCCGGTGCCAAGCCGTTAACCCGGACGGCTATTGAATGCCTGATTGAGCACAGTTGTCGACTTTCGGAAAATCAGCATCATTTTTCCGCCCGCATCAAAGATTCTCTGGAAATCATCGCCGAAGCCAGCCTGTTTTGTCAGCGCGACAATCAACAGGTTTGCGACAGAGCGCATATCGAACAGGCCCTGGCTGCAAGAGAGCATCGCAACGGCAGAATGCCCGAGAACATCCTCGAAGAAATGCTGGTCGGCACCATTCTGATCGATACCGAGGGCGAGTCTATAGGTAAAGTCAACGGCTTAACCGTATTGGAAGTCGGTTGCAGCAGTTTCGGCGCGCCGGTACGGATTACCACCAGCGTTTACCCCGGCTCCAGAGGCATCGTCGATGTCGAGAGGGAAGTAGAGTTGGGCCAGGCCATCCATTCCAAAGGCGTGATGATCTTATCCGGCTATTTGGGGCATACCTATGCCCAGCAATTTCCGCTAGCCATATCGGGCAGCATAGCCATAGAACAATCCTATGGCTATATTGACGGCGACAGCGCCTCACTGGCCGAGCTTTGCTGTCTTATTTCAGCACTGACCCGGATGCCGATTAAGCAGACTTTTGCGGTGACCGGTTCGATCAATCAGTACGGCGAAGTTCAGGCGGTAGGCGGCGTTAATGAAAAAATAGAGGGCTTCTTCAGGCTGTGTCAGGCGCGAGGCCTTAACGGACAGCACGCCGTCATCATTCCAGCCGCCAACAAGCGCAACCTGATGCTGAAACAGGAAGTGATCGATGCGGTAGCAAAGGGGCTGTTTGCGGTTTATGCGGTGTCCCGCGTAGATGAAACGCTGGAATTATTGACCGGGCAACCGGCTGGTGTGTTAGATGGCGAAGGCTTGTATCCGGAAGACAGCATTAATTTTAAAGCCATCTCGCGGTTGAAAGAGATTTCGGATATGGCTACGGATGAGGAGGATAAGGAGGAGGGGATTTAGGCCAACGGAGAGGATGACGGTTGTCTAATCAAAGCAACGTTTCCACAGCGTTGCACTCGTCGGCGGTCAATTCAAAATCGAAGATCGCAAGGTCTTCTCGCATATGGCTTTCCGATGTAGTACCGGTTAAGGGGATGATGTCGATTTGGCTCAGGTAGCGGAAAAATACTTGGGCGGCGCTACGCCGGTATTTTGCCGCTAAAGTTTGAACAGTGGTATGAGCCAAAACCTGGGGATTGCCGGTCAGCGTCCAGAAGCTTTGGTAAATGATCCGATGTTGTTTGCAAAAATCGCGGATACTGCGGTCGTACTGGGTCTGCGCATAAAAACGGTTTTGGATGACGGCCGGCTTGATCGTGGCATCTCGATACAATAGCGCAAGCTGTTGGAGATCGTAGCAATTGCTGATCCCAAGCTGCTTGGCACCGCCGCCGTGAAATATCCGCTCCATTGCCCCCCACACTTCCAGGGTCTGCTGTTGATTTGCCAATGGCGAGTGCAGCACTAAGCAATCCAAATAGGTGGTTTGCAGATTTTTCAGCGAGGTTTGAAATGATTGCGCTACTTGCTCATCCAGGCTGGCCTTGGGATCATAAGGCAGTCGCATCGGATCTTGGCCGTTTAATGAGGTGAATTTGCTTTGCAGATAAAGCTCACTGCGATCTATTCCTCGACGCAGACAAGCAGCCATGCCGTCACCAACACCCGCTTCGTTATAATGCTTGGGTTGGCAGGCCGTATCGATACCGCGAAAACCCAGTCCGACAGCCTGTTCTACTAGCGTCGCCGTGCTATCTTTTTTCCAGGCCGTGCCGTAAATTATCCGGGGTATCCGTACGCCGTAAGCGGACGTTAAAAAATCGTTATGGTTCATTAGTATTCCATGAAAAATGTTGGGCTGCGATTATCCTCGCATATTAAGTGGCTTTGAACCACTGGCTATCATGTCGAGTATCGAGGTAGTCAAAACTGTCGATTTTGAATGCTGGGCTGATGACGACAAACCTAGTCATGCAGGGCTGATTTTACAAGAAGATACAATGAAAATAGGTTTAGCGACGCTCTATCGACTCTACGATTAACCCATGATTGAAAGTTCCATATTGCATTAGTTCACGAAGTTTATCATGAAAAAATTATTGATTATGCCGCTTATAATCATAACTCTCCACTGTTACCGTTAAGTTTTGGACGGCGTGATCCTACGCCTACCTATGTCCGGATTGAGATCTTGTTCTGCGGGGTTTGTCACTCCGATATTCGTCAAGTGCGTAACGAGTGGGGCAGTTCGGTGTTTCCGATAGTGCTCGGTCATGAAATTGTTGGCAAAGTGACCCAAGTGGGGTCAGCAATTTTTCTGTGCTGAGAACGCCATCGCTTCAGTCATCGAAATCATCCCGATCCAGCAGATTAACGAAGCCTACGAGCGAGTGTTGAAAAGCGACACGTGAAGTATCGCTTCGTTATCTATTTGGCCAGTCTAAAATAGTCTTTAGATTAACAGGACTGTCGTATAAGCTAAAGAGACTGTGAAAGAATGAATGAGTACGGCATAAAAAGTATTATTAACCATGAAGCTCATGAAGCTCATGAAGGACATGAATAAAAGGCCAAGTTAATCAATGAATTAAATCTTCATGCTCTTCATGGTTATTTCTTCTATATCGAATACTTTCACAGTCTCTAAAGTTAATGGTCGGTGTGAAACGAGAGGTTTGAACACCGGCAGCGAGTGTCTGAAAATTAGTCGGCAATTTTTACCAGCCAGCCATTATCACCTTTGCAATTGCTTGATCCATTGGCGGTAATAGCAATTCTGGCGTATACGCCTTTTAATGACATTGGAATCGTTCCGCTTGCCTGAAAACCACCTTTGTTTGGGGTGACTTTGAGGCTGGTGGGTAGGCCTTTCACGGTAACTTTGATGGTATCTGGCAAAGTATTTGCCGATGCTAAAAAAGAAAAGCCTGAGCCTGCTGCAACTTCAGTATTTTCAGATGGAGTGAAATCGGTAAACTTGGGTTTGGCGCAGGATTTTGAGCTACTGCTGCTACCGTAAGCCCATGAAGTGCTGGTCACGATCATAAAAACTAAAGCCCACAAGTAATTATATTGTTGTTTCATTATCATGCCTCATCGTGTTGTTAGGGTGGTTTATATGTTGCCGGTGATTTGCGGCGATCTATACTAGGCAAACGACCAAGCAGATATTCAACGGTATTTTTAAGGTTAGTTCTGACCGGTTTTGATAGTAGTCCCAAGTTAAAATGAACGCAACAAGACAATTTATAAGAGGGCTATCTTTGTTGCATGGCAATCGGTCGATAAATCCACTTTGAATTATAATCGACGTAATTTTGGGTGAATTGGAATAGCTATGCGGCAAACAATTAAGGCAAAACACGAATTACGCTTGTACGAGCTTAAAAAAGCGGTGAACGATTTTATTGAGTTCACTGAACATTTAACGCTACTTCAGCCGGTTAGTGAAAAAGCGCGGGAAATGGTTCAGGCGGTTGATATGTTGCAACAATTATTGCAGCAAGGTTTGGATGCCAATGAGCTGGTTAAGGCTGTTAATGCTTCGGAGGCAGCAACGCTGCTTGATGAGATTGTCGATGCCGATGCGGTGAGTGAGCTGGAAGCTTATATGCTGTCGGCGGCAGAAGGTATAGAGGATACCGAGGTCACGCAGTTTTTAACCGAGGTGATGGACAAGGTTGAGCGTAAATATAACCGGCTGCTTGAAAAAGTGCATGCTTATAATGCGCTACTTAAAAGCTAGGCGATTGCGGTTTTAATAATTACGCTGGACGGAAAACTTCGCCAATAAAATCAACGCTTCTTTGTATTCGGAATCAGGTAGCACACCTAATGCGCTGATCGCTTTTTGAGCTTCCTCGTCGGCGCGTTGTTCCGTGTAATCAATGGCTTTAGTGCTTTTCACGATCGCGTAAACTTCGTTGAAAGCATCGCGGTCGCCATTTTTGACCGCATCAATAATGATTTTGGCCTCGCTTTCGGTGCTGTTTTGTATCGCGTAAATCAGCGGTAGGGTCGGCTTGCCTTCGGCAAGATCGTCGCCGAGGTTTTTACCCAGTTCGTCTGCACTGGCCTTGTAATCGAGCGCATCATCAATCAGTTGAAAAGCGATGCCCAGATGTTGACCATATAACGCCAAGCCTTGTTCGATTTCGGCGGATGATCCGGCGATGACGGCGGCTAATTTGGTCGCGGCGCTGAATAAAATAGCGGTTTTTCTGGCAATAACTTCGAGGTATTTTTCTTCCGTGGTTTCGGGATTATTGCAGTTTAAAAGTTGCAGCACCTCGCCTTCGGCAATGGCTGTGGTGGTTTTTGACAGGATTTCCATTACCCGCATATTGCCGGTGCGCACCATCATTTCAAATGCACTGGAATAAAGATAATCGCCTACCAGTATACTGGCCGCGTTGCCCCAGACGGCATTGGCGGATTCTTTCCCTCGTCTGAGGTCGGAGTCGTCAACAACGTCATCATGCAGCAGTGTGGCGGTGTGGATAAATTCAATGATCGCAGCCAGCAGCAGGTGGTTATCGCTGGCTCCGCCCAAGGCCTTGGCCGCCAGTAACAGCAGCATTGGGCGTAATCTTTTGCCGCCGCTGCCGACGATATAATGGCTCATCTGGTTGATGAGGACAACATCGGAACTTAACTCATCAATAATGAGCCGATCGACGGCTTTTGCCTCAGCCGTAGTTAATTGCTTAATTGAGTCAAAATCAATGGGAGCGAGCGTGTTAGCGGGGGATTGTGAATGCGATGCCATTATATAGTGTTGCGTGTAAGTTTGGGTTACTTTTCATGGCGATAGCTATGAAAATCAAAATCTGTTAGGCTATTATAACTTAATAAAACCTTAATCGCCCATGCTATTGACGTGGTAGGTTAATGAATAAAGGTTTTTTTATATTATTTTGAAAAGATATTTAGGGTGTAAGTTTAATTTAGATTGACTTAACCTTGATTTAAAAATATAATTTTTTGTTCACTTTAAACAGATTAATGCTTGATGGAGCTTGCGCCGATGTATGCGGTAATTCAAACAGGTGGTAAACAGTACCGCGTAGAAGAAGGTACTTACTTAAAAATAGAAAAACTGGAGCTAGGCGAAGGCGACAGCATTGAATTCGATAAAGTACTGATGATTCAGTCAGACGATGCTGTTCAGGTCGGCATGCCTTTTATCGAAGGCGGCAAAGTTACAGCGACTGTCCTGTCTCAAGGCAGGCATAAAAAAGTCAAAATTATTAAATTCAGAAGACGTAAGCACCATATGAAACAAATGGGGCATCGTCAGTACTATACGGAAATCCAGATTACTGGCATTTCCGCTTAAGATATTAGGAGTTACAGATGGCTCATAAAAAAGCTGGTGGTAGTACTCGTAACGGACGTGACTCTAATGCGAAAAGATTAGGTGTTAAGCGTTACGGTGGTGAGAGTGTGACGGCAGGCAATATTATTGTTCGTCAACGTGGAACCAAGTTCCACGCTGGTGATAATGTAGGTTGCGGAAAAGATCATACTTTGTTTGCAACGGCTGATGGTAAAGTGGTTTTTCAGGTCAAAGGACCTCAAAGCCGCAAATTTATCAGTATTGTTGCTGCATAAGACATACAGCTGTATCGCGCAATAATATGGCGAGATAGTTAGGTCGGGTTAGTTTAGTTTAGTTTAACCCGACAGCTTAAAAAAGCTCCGCCGTTCATGGCGGGGCTTTTTTTGTTTTTATCGGTTGAGTTTGACGTTTGGCGGCATGGATTTATGAGATTTGTTGATGAAGCAGAAGTTCGCGTAGAAGCGGGCGATGGCGGCAATGGTACTATCGGCTTTCGGCGCGAGAAGTACATTCCGATGGGCGGTCCGGATGGCGGCGATGGTGGCGATGGCGGCAGTGTTTATCTGATTGCAGCAGAGAATGTAAATACTCTGGTGGATTTTCGCTATCATGCCGTACACAGGGCGCAGCGCGGACAAAACGGCATGAGCCGGAATTGTACCGGCAGAAAAGGCGATGATTGCTATGTGCCGGTACCGCTGGGGACGCAGGTTTCTGATGCGGAAACGGGTGAAGTCATAGGTGATTTAACCAAAGTCGATCAAACGTTGCTGGTCGCTCAAGGCGGTTTTCATGGTCTGGGCAATACGCGCTTTAAAAGCAGTATTAACAGGGCCCCGCAAAAGGCCAGTAAAGGCAGCGAAGGCGAGCATCGCAGGCTTAATCTGGAGCTGACGTTGATTGCCGATGTCGGCTTGCTGGGCATGCCCAATGCCGGAAAATCCAGCCTGATACGTTCGGTATCGGCGGCAACGCCCAAGGTTGCCGACTATCCTTTTACAACCTTGCATCCCAATCTGGGCGTGGTTAGGGTTGATGATTTACGCAGCTTTGTTATTGCCGATATTCCTGGTGTTATTGAGGGTGCGGCTGAAGGTGCGGGTCTCGGCTTGCAGTTTCTGAAGCATTTGCTGCGCACCGGCTTGCTGTTGCATCTGATTGATGTTGAGCCTTACGAGAGCATGGAGTCGCCGGTACAGGCGGCTAAAAAAATTATCCATGAGGTCGAGAAATGGAGCGATGAGCTGGCCGCCAAGCCGCGCTGGCTGGTGCTGAATAAAATAGATCGGCTGCCTGAAGAGGTAGTCGAGCAGCGTTGTCAGGCTATTGTCGATGAGCTGGAATGGACCGGCCCGGTATTTAAAATTGCAGCCATTAACGGCAGCGGTACCAGAGAGTTGATGTTCGCCATCATGAGCTTTTTGGAGCAGCAGCGGCGGGAAAAAAGTGAGCAGGGCTGATTTTGCCAAGGTTAAACGGGTTGTCGTCAAAATAGGCAGCTCTTTGTTAACCAAGGGCGGACTGGGACTTGATAAGGTCTCTATTGCGGCCTGGGTTGAGCAGATGGCCGGTTTAAGGCGGCAATCTATCGATGTGATACTGGTTTCTTCAGGTTCCGTCGCAGAAGGCATGTGCCGCTTGGGTATGAAAGTACGACCCAAGACCTTGCATGAGCTACAGGCTGCGGCATCGGTGGGGCAAATGGGCTTGGTGCGCGTTTTTGACGATAATTTTCAGCGGCATCAGTTGCATGCGGCGCAGGTGTTATTAACGCATGACGATTTGTCGAACAGACAGCGCTATTTAAACGCCAGAAGCACATTGCTGACCTTGCTGAAGTTTGGCGTAGTGCCGGTCATTAACGAGAATGATGCGGTTGCGACCGAAGAAATTCGCTTTGGCGATAATGATACGCTGGCTGCATTGGTGGCCAATCTGGTCGAGGCCGAGCTGCTGATCATTTTGACCGACCAGCAGGGCTTGTTTACCGGTGATCCCGGCTTGTATCCCGATGCGGAACTTATTTCAGAGATCAGTGTTAACGATGACCGACTGGATACCATGGCCGGCGATAGTCGTAGCGGCTTGGGTCGGGGCGGCATGTGCACCAAGGTTCGGGCGGCGCGGCTGGCATCCAGATCCGGCGCGGCAACAGTGATTGCTGCGGGCGCGGTCGACAATGTGATTACCGCTGTCATTGCCGGGACCGATTTGGGCACCTATTTATTGCCTGACATAGAGCCAATGGTGGCCAGAAAACGTTGGCTTGCCGGGCAGTTGCAGGTCAAGGGGCGATTGGTTCTGGATGCGGGCGCAGTCAGGATGTTGAAAAACGAAGGCAAAAGTCTGCTGGCGGTCGGCGTTAAAGCAGTGTCTGGCCGGTTCGAGCGCGGCGAGTTGGCTTCTTGTGTCGATGAAAGCGGCTTTGAAGTTGCGCGTGGGTTGGTTAATTACGGCAATGCCGATGCTCAACTAATAGCGGGCAGGAGCAGTTCTGAATTTGAAAGTATTCTGGGTTATTTCGACGACGCAGAGCTGATACACCGGGATAATCTGGTGCTGATTTAACGCGATTAGCCGGGCAATAAAAAAGGCCGTAACTCAATGAGTCCGGCCTTTTTTATTGAGTAAGGCTAAAGCAGTTAAGCGATGGCTTTTACTTTTGCATTCAGTCTGCTTTTACCGCGTGCGGCTTTATTCTTGTGAATAATGCCTTTGGTAACTGCTGAATCGATAATCGGAACGGCAGTATTGTAGGCGGCCTGCGCTTTTTCTTTGTCGCCAAGCTTAACTGCGGCAATGATTTTTTTAATGAAGGTGCGTAAGTTGCTACGTTGTCCTGCGTTGCGAATACGGCTTTTTTCCGCTTGTCGCGCACGCTTTTTAGCTTGTGCTGTATTAGCCATAGTGTCTCGATTCTTGTGGTAAGTTAATTAAACCGTGTATTATCATTAGAAGTGGTAATATTGTCAAACGTTTTTAACGCAACACAGCAGGAGTAGCATTGAGCAGGCAACTTTTCAAATCCGCAGTAGTTGTCGGCAGCATGACTCTGATCTCACGGATACTCGGGTTTATCCGGGATATGTTGATTGCACATTTCTTCGGCGTGGATTCGGCAACCGATGCCTTTTTTGTGGCGTTCAAGATTCCCAATTTTTTACGGCGATTATTTGCCGAGGGCGCTTTTGCCCACGCCTTTGTTCCGGTGTTATCTGATTACAAAGAACGTGGCAGCAAAGTCGCATTAAAACAGTTTATCGATAAAACCGCCGGAACCCTGTCCGTTTTTTTACTGCTGATTACGCTGATCGGCGTCGTTGCCGCTCCGGTGCTTATCATGCTGCTGGCTCCCGGTTTTATGTGGCAGGGATCCCAGTACGAGCTGTCGGTACAACTATTGCAAATTACCTTTCCGTACTTGTTTTTTATCGCGTTGGTGGCTTTTTCCGGCGGTATTTTAAATGCGCACGGACAATTTTCGATCCCTGCGTTAACGCCGGTTTTTCTGAACATCTGCATGATTGCCGCCGCAATCTGGCTGGCGCCACTGATGGACGTGCCGGTTACGGCCTTAGCGTGGGGCGTTTTTGCGGCGGGCATCGTGCAGCTGTTGTTTCAGTTCCCCGCGTTGATGCGCTTGGGGCTGATGCCGAGATTAAGACTGGACTTTGATGACCCGGGCGTTAAAAGGATTACAAGCCTGATGCTGCCGGCGATATTTAGCGTCTCGGTGACGCAGATCAACTTGTTGCTGGATACCTTGATAGCCTCGTTCTTAACCGTAGGCAGCGTGTCCTGGCTGTATTATTCCGACCGACTGGTGGAGTTTCCGTTGGGTATTTTTGGTATTGCCTTGGCAACGGTCATTTTACCGAATTTATCCAAAAGTCATGTTGCGGAAGACACGGCCTCTTTTTCAAATGCGCTGGATTGGGGCTTGCGCTGGGTTGTTCTGGTCGGGTTGCCCGCTACCATTGGCTTGGTGATACTGGCCGAGCCGATGCTGTCGACGCTGTTTCAATATAATGAATTCGGCGTCAGCGATGTGCATTTGGCAGGGCAGAGCCTGAAGGCGTATGCGCTGGGATTGTTGGGCTTTATCCTGATTAAAGTGCTGGTGCCGGGTTTTACCTCGCGCGGCGACATGAAAACGCCGGTACGTTACGGGGTTTACGCGATGCTAGTCAGCCTAGGCCTGAATCTGGTGCTGGTTTTCCCGCTGGCACATGCAGGACTGGCTTTAGCGACATCCTTGGGTGCTTTTTTTAACGCGGCCTTGCTGCTGAGAAAATTGCACAAAGACGAGGTGTATCAACCGGCAAACGGCTGGTGGATATTTGTTGTCAGGGTCGCGCTGGCCGGTGGAGCCATGGCGGCAGTCCTCTTTTATTTTGTCGATACGGCCTGGTGGAATGACTGGAATTCCACAGCGCGCGTGATCAATTTGATGAAATGGATGGGCTTAGGCGGGGTCATTTACACCGCAACATTACTGTTAACGGGCTTAAGGTCAAAGCATTTGACCGGTCGTACGCACAGCTAAAGTGTCATTGAATTTAACCTGACATTGTAGATGCCTAATTTAGCTCTCGGCTAACAATATCGGAAGCTATAAATTGTCCGCTATCGGCCATTATGCACAGTAACGAATTATGTAGAGTCGAGAGCTACAAACCACGATCCACTTAATCTGTCGGGATTTATTACTGTGCATAACGACCAAAACCAATCAGTCAATTTGTATTTTTACATAGGTTTGGGGTTCGCATAGTCCGTCCAAACCCAACTTAATTAAAAAGTTTCCGCTTGAGCACAAAAGACTTGCGCTTGCCCTACCGGACTTGTTCAAGATGTTTTAGAGGTGTAATCTAATCTTGCATAAATAGTTGCTGAAAATACTTATTCATAGGGTATTATCCAAATGATTGCTGATATGGCCTTATGCGCCCTGCGATTGGAAATTAATATACATTTAAATGTAGTTAGATGTTTTGCTCAGCTCTGCTGAACCTTGTCAATTACTGGAGAAAGCTATGGGATTTAAACAACGAACCAGGAACCGGATGGATACAGCTGTCCCTTTCATAAAGTCCAATTTGCGTGGCGACGGTGGGTGTAAAGCATGATTCGATCATCTCATAACCAGAGGTTGGTGAACCGCCCCTTATGACAATCGGAACACAAGACATCCTGATCAAACATAATGCCCGGTGGCTGATGGACATCGCGGCGGACGCCATGCTCATCGCCGATGCGGACGGACGTATCCTGCTGGCCAATCCCGCTGCCGAGCGCTTGTTTGGCTATACACGGGATGAATTCACCGGACTCACCGTCGAGGATTTGATCCCGCGGAGCTTGCGGGCGTCGCACGGCGACAAGCGCGCCGCTTACGCCACACAGCCCAACAGCCGTACGATGGGCGCCGAGCTAGAAATTGTCGGCTTGCGCCGGGATGGCGGCGAATTTGCCGCCGACGTGAGTCTCAGCCCTCTCGAAAAGGGACAGGTGCTGGCCACGGTGTACGACATCACCCGGCGCAAGCAGGCCGAACAGGCTCTCGCGGCGGCGCAGGAGTTCGCAGAAAGCATTGTCGACACCATGCAGGAGCCACTGGTGGTACTGGATGCCGATGAGCGGGTGGTCTCCGCCAACCAGGTTTTTTACCAGGTGTTTCAGCTCACGGAAGAGGAAACGCTAGGGCAGGTCTTCTTTGAACTGCATCAGCGGCAATGGGACATTCCGGCTCTGCGCCAAATGTTGGACGAGGTTCTTCCTCAAGAGCGCAGGGGCAAGGCCTTCGAGTTGCAGCACGAATTCCCCGGCATCGGCAGCCGCACCGTGCTGATCGACGCCCGCGTGATCGAAGGAAAATCCGATCAGCCGAATCTCACTCTGCTCACTTTCTTGAACATCACCGAACGCAAGCGACTGGAAGCGGAGCAAGCGCGCATGATCCACGAACTGGAAAGCGCCAACGAAGAGCTCAAAAACTTCGCCTATGTGGTCTCCCATGATCTGAAGGCGCCGTTGCGCGCTATCGGCTCGCTGGCCGACTGGATCGCCGCCGACCAGCAGGACAGGCTCGACGAAGAAGGCCAGGAACACCTGCGCCTGCTCATCCAGCGGGTACGGCGTATGGACGGCCTCATCGACGGCGTGTTGCGCTATTCGCGCATCGGACGGATACATGAGGTGGCTGTCGCGGTCGATCTCAACGAATTACTGCATGAGGTGATCGACTCGCTGGCGCCACCCGCCCACATCACCGTCATGGTTGCGTCCGGGTTGCCGGCGATCCGGGCGGAGAAGACCGCCATCCAGCAGGTGCTGCAGAATCTCATCGCCAATGCCATCCGCTATCTGGACAAACCCCAGGGCCGGATCGAAATCGATTGCATCGACCAAGGCCAAAGCTGGCGATTCAGCGTGGCCGATAACGGCCCCGGCATCGAGGCGCGTCATTTCGAGCGCATCTTCCAGTTGTTCCAGACGCTGAATCCACGTGATCGGGTGGAAAGCACCGGCGTGGGCCTCGCCATCGTCAAGAAAATCGTCGAGCAGTGCGGCGGGCAGGTCTGGGTCGAGTCCACCCCCGGCCAGGGCAGCACCTTTTTCTTCACCCTATCGAAAAATAGCCAATAAACCTTCAGGAAGAACTTAATCATGAATCCGATAAACAAACCCATTTTGCTGATAGAAGACGACCAGGTGGACACCATGGTCGTGCGGCGGGCGCTTAAAGAGCTGCACGTCGCCAATCGGCTTGAGTATGTGGAAAACGGCGAAGAGGCGCTGGCCTATCTGCGTGATCCGGCGAGGGAGCACCCCTGCCTCATCCTGCTGGATCTCAACATGCCCGTCATGAACGGCATCGAGTTTCTACAGGCGGCCAAGGCGGATCCTGAGTTGAAGCGCATGCCGGTCGTCGTGCTCACCACCTCCGATGAGCAGAAAGACAAGGTGGAAAGCTTCGAACTCGGCGTTGCGGGTTATATGCGCAAGCCCGTGGACTATCAGCAGTTCGTCGAGATCATCCGCACCATCGACGCCTATTGGACCATTAGCGAGTCGCCCGCATGAACGCCGTGCTCAACAAGGCCAGCATTCGTCTGCTATTGGTAGAGGACGATCAGGTCGACCGCCTGGCCTGCAAGCGTGCCCTAGCGCAACATCCGGATTGCGACTTCGTGATTTTCGAGGCCGAAACCGGCGATCAAGGCCTTAAACTCGCCCGCACTCAGCAGATTGACTGCATCCTGCTCGACTACCATCTGCCTGATTTGAATGGCTTGGAATTTCTCGCCGAACTCACCGAGGAAACCGGCGAATTGCCGATGCCGGTGGTGATGCTGACGGGGTCGGATAACGCCGTGGTCGCGGTCGATGCGCTCAAGCTGGGCGTGCGCGACTATGTGGTCAAGGGTTCGGACCGGGAATCCCTGCAATGGCTGCCGGCGGTGGTGTTCCGTGCGCTACGCGAACAGCAGGCCATCCAGGATAAGGTGGAGGCCGTGGAGCAACTGCGCGAAGCCGAGGCCAAGTACCGCACGCTGGTGGAACAAATTCCGGCCATCACCTACATCGCTTCGCTGGAAAGTCCGGGAAAACTGTTATATCTGAGCCCGCAGATTCATCAGCTGGGTTTCCCGCCGGAGGACTGGCTAGTTGATCCACAGGGCCTGCTCAAGCGGGTTTATGCCGACGACCGCCAAATCGTGATCGAGGCCTACGCACTGACCTACGAGCACCATGCCCCGCTGCGTTGTGAATATCGGCTGGTCAAGAGCGATGGACAGCCCCGCTGGTTTCTGGACGAGGCCAACGTGGTACGCGACGAGGCTGGCGGGACCTTGTTTCTGCAGGGCGTACTGGTTGACATCACCAAGGACAAGGAGACTGAGCAGGAGTTGTTCTATTATCGTCGGCGCCTCGAAGATCTGGTGGCCCGACGCACGGAGCAGTTGGAGGTACAAAACGCCATCCTCAACTCCGCCAACGCTAACCTGGATAAGGCCTTATGCGAGCGCAAACAGGCGGAGCAAATGCTGAGGGACGCCGACCAACGCAAGAATGTCTTCTTGGCGATGCTGGGCCACGAACTGCGCAACCCGCTCACCCCAATCAGTAATGTGGCGCAGCTTATGCGCTCACAGCCCCTTGATGAGCCGACGCTTGCCTGGGCATGTGAGGTGCTTAACCGTAATGTGACCCATATTTCACAGCTTGTCGATGACCTGTTGGATGTCTCGCGTATCACCCGCGGATTGGTGAAAATCCAGCGGAAACTTGTCGAGCTTGCTCAGTTGCTCAAAGACTCGGCAGAATCGGTGCAGACCTTAACCCAAACGAAACATCAAACGTTCAATCTTGAATTGCCTACACAGCCCATTTACCTGGAAGGCGACCCTGTACGTCTCACCCAAGTGTTTACCAATCTGTTTAATAATGCCGCTAAATATACCGGTGAGGGTGGCCGTATTGATCTGAGCGTCAGCGTCGACGATTTGTCGGTAGTCGTTCGCGTTCAGGATAACGGTATGGGCATAGAACCTCAGCTGCTTCCCCATATCTTCGATCTATTCATTCAAGGTGAAAGAGGACTCGACCGTTCAGAAGGTGGCTTGGGTCTTGGGCTTACCCTGGTGAAAAAGTTGGTTGAGCTGCATGACGGCCAAATCACTGCATACAGTTCAGGAGCCAATCAGGGATCGGAATTCGTAGTTCAACTACCCAGACTCGTAGAGGCAACGGTTCAGATGGAGCCGATGATCCCGCAGGCGTTATACAGAGAGACCGATATGAGGCTGCGGGTTTTGCTGATTGATGATAATCCTGATGTTGTGGATAGCCTTGCTTTATGGTTTGAGACGTTGGGGCATCAAGTGGAGATCGCATACCACGGAACACAGGGCATATCCACTGCGCAGAGTTTTGAGCCGGATATCATCCTGCTGGATATTGGACTGCCCGACATGGACGGTTACCAAGTCGCCCGAAAGCTACGCGAACAGCCGAGTACCCAGCGGATGTGGATCATTGCCCTGAGCGGCTATGATCAGAAGAAAGATAGTCTTGGCGCGGAATCATCCGGATTTGATCATTATCTGATGAAGCCCACAAACTTAAGCAAATTACAGGAACTGATCACCGAATTCCAGCGTATAAAGCCAAGTTAGGTAACCAGCATATCAGTCGCCTGAATCGGCAGGCTGATAAATGGATAAGGCTCTGGCCAATATATTTTTCCGCATTGGCTCGGCAACGGAATATTTGTAAAGCGGTAGAAATCCCCAGTGATTTTTCGCAGCAGGACTACTTCTTAGCAATCACTCGCGCAATGCAAGCATGCGACAGTATTCCATTCTTCAAATCTATTCATTTCCGCAGCCAGTCCTGTTTGTTTTTATCAAATTGTTCAATGACTTCCCACCCATCGGCCCTATTATTTTTTATACGTCGTCGCTTAAGGACAGTGCTATTTCCTGGGCGGACTTGTGATCAATTTTAAAACAGCGCATTTCTAAAATACCTTTGGTATTGAGTGAAATGATTAGATAAAACGCATTGGGATAGGACGAGAGCTCTAGATCGGTGATTGATGGTGTTGCCGGTGCGGTCGGGTGAGAATGATAGATGGCAAATAGTTGTTCATCCTGTTCTCGCATTTTAGCCATGGCTGATATTTGTTGGGCGGCGTCAAGCTGGAAGCTCAGCTGCGGGTGTTCTGCGATATTTTTAACGGGATAACAGCTGCAGGGCAGGCCGTTTTTAGTGCCGATAAGTCCGCATACTTCAAGATCCGGCGAGATTTGCGCAAGATGCAATAACTGATTGATTATTTTGCGCGGAATTTGGATATGTTCTTGGGTCATGATAGTTAAGGGTTCCATAGGCCATAAGTCACCCGGGGTTGTCCGGATAAGTCTTTATAGGTTTGTACTTTATCATAATGCAAATCTTTAAATAGGGCTTGCACTTGTTGTTGTTGGTCGTAGCCATGTTCAATCAGCAAATGTCCGTCCAGTTCCAGGTGGTTGCGAGCTAGGGTGGCGATGATTTTAATATCGCTAAGTCCCTGCTCTGCGGCACACAAGGCTGTTTGCGGTTCAAACCGGACATCGCCTTGCTGTAGATGGCTGTCATCTTCTGCAATATAAGGCGGGTTGCTGATAATCAGGTTGAATTTGGTATCGGGAACATCGGAATACCAGTTGCTTTGGTAAAATTGAACGTTGTTGATCTTGTGTCTGTCGGCATTGAGTCGGGCGATGCGTAACGCGGCTACGCTAACATCGGTGGCGCTGATCTTTGTATGAGGATGTTCAGCGGCCAATGTAATGGCAATAATGCCCGAGCCGGTACCCAGATCAATGATCTTGAACGGTTCATCTGCCGGTATCAATTGTAAACTAAGTTCAATAAGCAGTTCAGTGTCGGGTCTGGGAATCAATACGTCAGGGGAGACCTGAAAATCCCGCGACCAGAATTCCCTGTTGCCGGTGATATAGGCAATGGGTGTGCCTTTTTGGCGTTGTTCAAGTAACGCCGTGAACGTTGCCAGTTGCTCGGGCTGTAGTAGTTTGTCCGGCCAGGCGCGAAGATGGGAGCGCGGTTTGTTAAGTGCCAGGCACAGTAAAACTTCTGCATCCAGTAAGGCTGAATCGGTGACTAAGCCCAGTGTGTAAGCGGCGTCTGCCAGCACGGATTTTATGCTGTGCATCTAATTTAGTCTTCGCCCAACTGGGTGAGCAGTTCGGCTTGGTGTTCGCTGATCAAGGGTTGCAGGACATGCTCCAGTCCACCCTGCATGATGTCATCGAGTTTATATAAGGTCAGGTTGATGCGGTGATCGGTTAAACGTCCTTGCGGGTAGTTGTAGGTGCGGATACGTTCGGAACGGTCACCGCTGCCGACTTGCAGTTTTCGGGTGGCCGATTGTTCCGCGTGGTGTTTTTCCTGTTCGGCGGACAGCAAGCGCGATGCCAATAAAGACATGGCTCTGGCGCGATTTTTATGTTGCGAGCGTTCATCTTGGCACTCCACCACTACGCCGCTTGGCATGTGGGTAATGCGTATCGCAGATTCGGTCTTGTTGATGTGCTGTCCCCCGGCTCCTGAGGCGCGGTAGGTGTCGACTTTAAGGTCTGCTGGGTTTATGTCGATGGCATCGACTTCGTCGACTTCCGGCATGATCGCGACGGTGCAGGCCGAAGTATGGATGCGGCCTTGCGACTCGGTTTCAGGAACACGTTGCACCCGGTGTGCGCCGGATTCGAATTTTAACTGGGAATAAACATCCTTGCCGGCAACGCGCAGTATGACTTCTTTGTAACCGCCATGATCGCCGTGACTTTCGCTAATGACTTCTGTCTGCCAGCCTTTGCGCTCGGCGTAACGCTGATACATGCGGGCAAGATCACCGGAGAAAATCGCCGCTTCATCGCCGCCAGTTCCGGCGCGGATTTCGATAAAAATATTGCGATTATCGTTGGGATCTGTAGGCAGCAACAGTACTTGCAGTTCATGATCGATTGCATCCAGCTGGTTTTCAGCATCGTTCACTTCTTCTTTGGCCATTTCCCTTAATTCCGGGTCGCTGTCATTAGCCATTTCCTTGGCCGATGCTAGCGTTTCCAAAGTCTGTTGATAGCGTTTGTAGCAGTCGACCAGCGGATTGATCTGGGCATATTCCTGGCTTAATGAGCGAAATTTGTTTTGATTGCCTTGTACTTCAGGATCTGAAAGTAAGGCGGCGATTTCATCATAGCGTTCGCACAGGTTTTCGAGTTTATGTTGTATGGATTGTTTCATTGAGACTTGGTTAATTTAAAAATTTCGCGGGCGGCGGCAATCAAATCGTGGCGTTCGTTTTCGGCGGCGGCTCTGATTTGGGCGCTGGGAGTATGGATGAGTTTGTTGGTCAGACTGTGGGCCAGTCGGTTAAGGGCCTGTTCTGCGGGAACGCCGCTTTTTAGCAAGCCTAAGGCTTTTTGCAAGGCTGCATCACGGGATTGTTCGGCTTGCTTCCGGTAATCCTGAATGGTCGATTGAGCGCCTTGGGCTCGCAACCAGGCAAGAAAATAGTCGACCTGGGTGTCGATTATCTCTTCGGCCTGCTCGGCAGCCAGTCGGCGGGAATTCATGTTTTTATCTATGGTGTTTTGCAGATCGTCGATAGTGTAAAGATACACGTCTCTGAGTTGCTCAACTTCGGCCTCAATATCCCGGGGTACGGCAAGGTCTACCATGAACATCGGTTTATGTTTGCGTTTTTTAAGAGCGCTTTCAACGCGGCCTTTGCCCAGTATCGGCAGTTGGCATGCGGTTGATGAGATAACGATGTCGGCTTCGGCCAGATGCATGGGCAGCTCGGTTAAGTCGATCGCGTAGCCGTTAAACTGTAAGGCCAAGGCGTGGGCTTTATCATAGGTACGGTTGGCAATAATAATACGACCGATGCCTTGTTGCGACAAATGTCGCGCGGTCAGTTCTATGGTTTCGCCTGCGCCTATTAGAAGGGCGGTCTGCTCGCTGAGTTTGTCGAAGATTTGCTGTGCCAGTTGCACGGCGGCAAAGGCAACCGATACGGGACTGGAGCCGATGGCGGTGTCGGTGCGCACTTTTTTGGCGGCAGTAAAGGTATGTTGAAAAAGTCTGCCCAGGCGTTTGCCCAAAGTCCCCGCATCATAGGCGGTCTGATAAGCCGTTTTCATTTGCCCCAGAATTTGCGGTTCTCCCAAAATCATCGAATCCAGGCCGCATGCTACGCGAAACATGTGACGGATCAGTTCGCTATCGGTATGGCAGTACAGATAAGGCGTAAAATCGGCGGCATTGATTTGTTTGCTTCGGGCTACCCAGTCAATCAGGATTTGTTTATTTGCTGTGGTTGAAGTGCAGTAAAACTCGGTGCGGTTACAGGTAGACAGTATCGCGGCTTCGCTGATTTCTTTGATGCGCGACAATTCCTGTAACGAAGATTCAAGAATTTCGGCAGGGAATGAAAGGCGCTCACGGATCGAGACCGGCGCGGTGTTATAATTAATCCCAACTGCAAGAAGTGTCATGTGATTAGGTTCAAGGTAAAAAGATCCAAGGATCAAGGTTCAAGGTGGGTTTTTAAATCGCTAACCTTTTACCTTGAACCTTAACGACTGTATTATGTCAGTGTATTCTAAGAAATATAATGGCTTTATCCAAATGGAATAAACCAGCTATCCGACTCGGCTGGTTTTTCTGATAATCTATGACAAAATATGTGTGGGCAATTAAATAGGACGGCTGTGTGTTAATTTTTAGATTGTTTTCAGTGTTAATCCTCATGTTTCTTAATGGTTGCGCCAGTTCGCCTGAGAAGTCGAGTGCGCAGGAAGAAGTGGTTCAGCCTGTAAAAATAGACGAGCCCAAGGAAAAAACGCAACAAAGTGAAGTAAAAACATCGATAGATCCAGACGTGATGTACATGCTGATGGCGGCAGAGCTTGCGGGACAAAGAGGGCAATATGCCATTGCGTTGGAAGGTTATATGGAGGCCGCCAAGCGTGTTAACGATCCCAGGTTTGCTGAAAGGGCGGCAAAGATTGCCATGTACATGAAGGATGGCAATAAAACGGATGAGGCGGTTTCTTTATGGCTGAAACAAGATCCTAAAGATCCAATGGCAAGAAAAATAGCCGCATTATCTGCATTAAGAGTCGGTAATAAACAGGCGGCTGTTGATCATCTAGATATATTATTGAAGACAGATCCTGCTGGATTTGAAAAGACAGCGCTTGAATTGGTCAATGTTTTGCAAAGAGACGGCAAGACGAATTTTTTTTATGGGGTGCTGGATGCCTTGGCGGTGAAAAATCCTGATCAGGCTGTAGTTTATTTTATGCAGTCGTTGTTGGCTATGGAGATGAAAGATAATGCGCTTGCTGAAAAGAAAGTGCAGCAGGCTTTGAGTGTTCAACCTGGCTGGGATAAGGCATTAATATTCCAGGCCCAGATAGCGGTAATTTCGGGGGATTTGAATAAGGCAAAAATCCTGCTGAGAAATGCATCTGTTAAGCATCCTGAAGATGACAAGTTTAAAAAACTGTTGGCGCAAGTGTTAATAAAAGCTGCTGAATACGAGGCGGCGGGTGAGGTTTATCAAGGCATTGTTTTGTCCAATCCGAAGGATGCCGAGAGTCAGATTTCGCTGGCATTAGTGCATTTGCAGTTGGATCGTGAGGAGAAGGCTGAAGACATCTTTAAACGATTACTTGATCAGCCTGAATGGCAAAATCAGGCTAGTTTTTATTTGGGAAAAATAGAAGAAAAGCGTGGGCAAACGGAACAAGCGCTGGCATGGTTTGATAGAGTAACTGAGGGGCCGTTGGTTTTTGAATCGGCGATTACGGCAGTGTCATTGCTGGTAAAAGACAAGGAATTTGCAGAGGCTGATTCACGGTTGGGTCTGTTGGCGGGTCAGTTTCCAAAACAGAGACTGCGTATCATTTTGATGCGGGCTGGTTTGTATGGTCAGCAAGAACAATATGAAAAGGCTTTTAAGCTGTTGACTGATGAGTTGGCCGGTCAGTCGGATCAAAGAGACTTGTTATATGCGCGTGCGTTAATGGCGGAGCGGATTAATAAGTTGGATGTGCTGGAGGCTGATCTGAAAAAAATATTAGTCAAATATCCTGATGACGCTGAGGCTTTAAACGCATTGGGATATAGCTTGCTAGCTAATGCGGGTCGATATGTCGAGGCAGAAAAATATCTGTTGCATGCGCTTAAATTACAGCCGGATGAGGCGGTAATTTTGGACAGTTTTGGCTGGCTACAGTTCAAACTGGGAAAGCTTGAGCAAGCCAGAGATTATCTTGAACGGGCGTATGCAAAGCAACAGGAAAGTGAGATAGCGGCTCATCTTGCCGAGGTGTTGTGGGGCTTGGGTAGAAAAGAGGATGCCAGAAAAATATTTAATGACGCTATTAAAAAAGCACCGGAAGATGAATATTTATTGGAGTTCCAAAAGAGAGTATTGAGTGGTGAAGAGTAGGGTGCTACGTTTTAAAATAGGGCTGTTGGTCGGTGGGTGCCTGATATTTTTATTGTCGGCTTGCTCTGTTGTTCCTGTTGGGCCGGATGTGCGTTATTCAAGGGCGGCAATGCTCCATCTTTATGAGTTGGAATCTTGGTCGTTTGAAGGGCGATTGGCATTAACGGGGGAAGGTGATTCCTGGTCGGCCAATATAAGTTGGGATCATAGTTCTGATTCAGAGAAAATAAGGTTATCCGGTCCCATGGGCCAAGGAGCAGTTGTTATTTTATTAGCAGGTAATGTTGTCACCATAGATCGAGGTGGGGACGATGTGCAATCATCAACGCAGCCTGAAGAGTTTATTAATCAGCAATTAGGCATGCTTGTTCCCGTGCTGTCTCTGCGGTATTGGGTGGTCGGTTTGCCAGAGCCATCGCTCTCATACAAAGAGACCGATGCCGGCTTTAATCAGGCCGGATGGCTGAGTGAGTATAAGCAAATGCAGCTGGTTGATAATGGCGCTATGCCGCACAAAATGACGGTTATGAATAAGCAGGTCAAGTTAAAGTTAATTATCGATCACTGGGTTGTAAATGACGTTAAAAAAAATTAATCAGGCTGCCTGGACAGAAAGGTGGCCTGCGCCGGCAAAATTGAACTTAATGTTGCGAATTACCGGACAACGAAGTGATGGTTATCATTTGCTGCAGACGGTATTTCAATTCATAGATTTATGTGATTGGATAACATTCCATCCTGTGGGTGACGGGGTAGTTAGTTTGCAAAAAACAATACCTGGTGTACCTGAAGCCGATGATCTGACGATCAGAGCGGCAAAGCTGTTAAAAGCAGAAACTGGCTGTGAGCAAGGCGTATGCATTGAGGTCGAAAAGAACCTGCCTATGGGAGGGGGACTTGGTGGCGGTAGTTCAGATGCGGCAACGACGTTGGTTGTACTGAACGAGCTATGGAATCTGAATTTATCAAGGGAAAGGTTGGCGGAGCTGGGCTTGACATTGGGAGCGGATGTGCCGGTGTTTGTGCATGGTTATTCATCATGGGCGGAAGGTGTTGGTGAAAAGCTTGAGAGAATAGATGTTCCGGAACAGTGGGTTGTATTAATAAAGCCGGATTGTCATGTGGATACGAAAGAAGTTTTTTCAGCTAAAGATTTGACACGGAATAGTAAATCAATCAGAATAGCCGACTTTATAGCGGGTCAGCACCAAAACGATTGTCTTGGGGTGGTTCGCGAACGTTACCAACCTGTTAAAGATGCTTTGGTTGATTTGTCTGAATTTTCTGAGGCAAGGCTAACCGGAACAGGGGCTTGTGTTTTTGCACAGTTTGATTCGGAAAAAGCCGCAGTCAGTACATATCGGTCACTTCAAAAGAAATGGCAGGTTTATCTGGTGAAAGGTGTGAATGAATCTCCCTTGTTTTCAAAGCTGAAGGCTGGTAACTGAATATCATAATTATTGGGCCGTCGCCAAGCGGTAAGGCACGGGGTTTTGATCTCCGCATACCAAGGTTCGAATCCTTGCGGCCCAGCCATTTACCTCGCTAAGTTGAATTCTATTTGGGAGTGCTTGATGAGTGACACCTCTGTGATGGTGTTTTCTGGAAATGCTAACTTGGCTTTGTCAGAGGGTATAGTAAAGAAGCTCAATATGCGCCTCGGAATGGCGACCGTCGGAAGATTTAGTGATGGAGAGGTCGCGGTAGAGATTGAAGAAAATGTTCGTGGTAAGGATGTTTTTGTCATTCAGCCGACCTGCTCGCCAACAAATGAGAATCTGATGGAGTTGCTGGTGATGATGGATGCTCTAAATAGAGCGTCAGCATCACGGATAACAGCAGTAATGCCCTATTATGGTTATGCGCGGCAGGACAGAAGGTCGCGTTCGGCGCGTGTGCCCATTAGCGCGAAGCTGGTTGCAAAAATGATTGAGCAAGCAGGTGCGGATCGAGTATTGACCGTTGATTTGCATGCTGATCAAATTCAGGGTTTTTTTGATATTCCTGTGGATAATGTTTACTCGTCACCCATTCTTCTTGGTGATGTGTGGCGGCAAAAATATAAAGATTTGATTGTTGTTTCACCGGATGTTGGTGGTGTTGTCAGGGCTAGGGCGCTTGCAAAGCGCTTGGACGATGCTGATCTCGCAATTATAGATAAGCGTCGGCCAAAAGCTAACGTAGCAGAAATCATGCATATAATTGGTGATGTGGATGGTCGTACTTGTGTGTTGATCGATGATTTGGTTGATACCGCAGGAACGCTGTGCCATGCGGCAGAAGCATTGAAGAAACATGGTGCTGTCAAAGTGGTTGCCTATTGTACTCATGCAGTGTTGTCCGGTTCTGCTTTAAAAAATATAAATAGTTCAGAGCTTGATGAATTGGTTGTTACCGACACTATTCCGCAGAGCCGTGAGGCAGCTGAGTCAGGTAAGATAAGGCAGTTAAGTGTTGCAGAAATGCTGGCTGAAACCATTAGGCGTATAGCCGTTGGTGAGTCAGTTAGTTCGCTCTATGTGGATTGATAGCTGTAGTTTGATAAAAATTTAATTTGTTGTGCTTAATAGCACGGGGTTGAGAGAAAAATGTCTAACGTATTTGAGTTTGTTGCCGAAAGTCGTGGGCAATCAGGTAAAAGCGCAGCCAGAAGGGCGCGTCATCAAGGTAATGTGCCTGCGGTAATATACGGTGGCCATGGCGAGCCTCAAATGCTTGTGCTAAGTCATAATGAAGTAATTAAGCATCTTGCGCGTGAGGCGGTTTATTCACACGTTTTGGATATTACAGTCGATGGAAAAACAGAGAAAGTAATCCTGAAGGCTGTGCAGCGTCATCCTGCTAAATTTCAAGTCTTGCACATGGATTTTCTTCGGGTAAATATGGCGGAGATGCTAAAAGTGCATGTGCCTTTGCATTTTATTAATGAGGATACATCTATCGGCGGCAAGAAGGGTGGTATTGCGGCTCATTCCATGATTGATGTTGAAGTTACCTGTTTGCCGTCTGTGTTGCCTGATTATATTGAAGTGGATCTGACTGGTCTGGATGTTGGTGACTCGTTGCATCTTTCTGATATTGTTATGCCTGCAGGCGTTGAAATTGTGGCTCTGGCGCAAGGTCCTGAGCATGATCATCCTGTTGCGTCTATGATGGCTTCAAAAGCTAGTAAAGATGATGTTGCGGAAGAGTCTGAATAATTTAGCATGATAAAGCTTATAGTTGGCTTGGGAAATCCTGGTCAGCAGTACGAAAAAACCCGGCACAATGCCGGGTTTTTGTTTTTAGATGAATTGGTATCCGATTCCGGTTGTGATTGGGTAAATGAGTCCAGATTTGATGGCTTGTTGGCTGTAATTAGGGTTTCGGGCAATAAAGTAATGCTGTTAAAGCCGACTACCTTTATGAATCGAAGCGGGCAGTCTGTGGGTAAGGTTGCTCGCTACTATCGATTGGTTCCGGAGGAAATACTTGTCATTCATGATGAGTTGGATTTCGATGCTGGCGTGGTGAAGTTAAAAAAAAACGGAGGCCACGCTGGGCATAATGGTTTGAGGGACATTATTGCGCATCTTGGGTCAAAAGAGTTTTATCGATTAAGAGTCGGCATCGGGCGACCTTCAGCTGGAAAAGTTGTTGCGGATTTTGTGTTGTCGAATCCTTCTAAAAATGAGCTGAATTCAATATTGTCGGCTTTTGATCTTGCTCGTAGCTATATGGGGCAGATGATTGCGGGTGACATGTCGGTAGTGATGAATAAATTGAATTCGGGATAAAATAATTATTATACGGTCATTAATTATTAATTTATTTATTCGGGGTTGATGTTATTTGATGCATTTTATGGTGATCATTCAAAAATGGTGTTAAGTAAAGATCGCGCATTTAGCTGTTAAATAATTAAATCGGTTGTTGACACCGGTAGGTTAATGAAAGATAATAGCTGGGTTATTCAATAACGGAGGGGTTCCCGAGCGGCCAAAGGGATCAGACTGTAAATCTGCCGGCTCTGCCTTCGGAGGTTCGAATCCTCCCCCCTCCACCATCTAATTTAAAGTATCCGCGGGTGTAGTTCAATGGTAGAACTCCAGCCTTCCAAGCTGATCACGTGGGTTCGATTCCCATCACCCGCTCCATATTCATAAAATTAAGCTCATATAGCTCATATAGCTCAGTAGGTAGAGCACTTCCTTGGTAAGGAAGAGGTCACCGGTTCAAATCCGGTTATGAGCTCCATGTGTTGATTGTTAAGGGTATATTTTATGGCCAAAGAAAAATTCTCACGTAGCAAGCCCCACGTAAATGTCGGTACAATCGGACATGTCGATCATGGTAAAACCACTTTAACTGCTGCTTTAACAAAAGTAATGGCTGAGCTCCAGGGTGGAGAAGTTAAGGCCTTTGATCAGATTGATAATGCACCTGAAGAGCGTGCGCGTGGTATTACTATTTCCACATCACACGTCGAATATGAGTCAGCAGTGCGTCATTATGCACACGTTGATTGCCCGGGCCATGCCGATTATGTAAAAAACAT